>NZ_JZIM01000020.1:0-48313 GCF_000963215.1 Xanthomonas sp. MUS 060 | reverse complement strand
TCGAGGTGGCTAACGTTGCCTCAGCCACCACCACCTGGGCGTTTGCTGAAGCGAGCCGGTCATCTTAGCGGCTTTTTCTCTAGCGTCAATACCTTTTTGCGAAGGTTTTGACTTCCTGACATGGGGCGGTGAAGCCAACACGTCAGAGGGAGAAAATTATGACCCCAAATCGTCTGCTTGGGAAGGGGGTGTGAAACATTTTTTCACCCATCCTTCACCGGAGGGTGCAGGTCAACGCCGACCTAGCACACCACACTCACAGTGGCATCCACTCATTGCGCCAAGCACCCCTTCGTATCCATTGCACAACAGGCTGTCGGCCTGATGGGCCGCCCTCAGCCAGCAACCAAATGCACCCGTGCAAAGGTGCGTTTACCCACTTGCAGCACACCTTCGAACCCTGGCGCGAAACTGTGCTGTGGATCTTCAACCACTTCGCCAGCAACGCGCACTGCCCGCTCCTTCAGCTTTCGGGTGGCCTCGGAGTTGCTGGCGGTCAAGCCCGCCGCGGTCAGCAGCGCCGCGATCCGCACGCCATCGGCTGGCACCACGAGCTGCTGCAGCGGCAACACACTGGTATCGCCCTGGCCAGTCACCACCGCATGCCAGCCGATGATGGCCTGCTCCGCCGCGACCGCATCATGGAAGCGCGTGGCCAGTTCGCGCGCCAGGCGCAATTTCACTTCACGCGGATGCAAGCTCCCCGCCTGCACCTGCTGTCTCAGTGCCTGCGCCTCGTTCAAGCCGATGTCGAAAGACAACAGTTCGATCCAGCGCCACATGAGGTCGTCGCCGATCTTCATGGTCTTGGTCACGATGTCGATCGCCGGTTCGTTGATGCCGATGTAGTTGCCCAGCGACTTGGACATTTTGTTGGCCCCATCCAGCCCCTCCAATAAGGGCATGGTCAGCACGATCTGCGCCGGCTGACCGTAGTGCTCCTGCAAGCCACGCCCCATCAACAGATTGAACTTCTGGTCGGTACCGCCCAGCTCGACATCGGCCTTCAGCGCCACCGAATCGTAGCCCTGCACCAAGGGATAGAGAAATTCGTGGATGGCGATGGACTGCTGGGCCGCATAGCGTTTGGCGAAATCATCGCGCTCGAGCATGCGCGCCACGGTGTGCTGGCCGGCCAGACGGATCATGTCGGCCGCGCTCATCTGCCCGAACCACTCGGAGTTGAAGCGCACCTCGGTACGTGCGCGATCCAGCACCTTGAACACCTGCTCCTCGTAGGTGCGCGCATTGGCAAGCACATCCTCGCGGGTCAACGGCTTGCGAGTGGCGTTCTTGCCGGTCGGATCGCCGATCATCCCGGTGAAGTCACCGATCAGGAAGATGACTTGGTGGCCGAGCTGCTGGAAGTGACGCAGTTTGTTCAACAGTACCGTATGGCCGATGTGTAGATCCGGAGCAGTAGGATCGAAGCCGGCTTTCACGCGCAACGGCCGGCCGCTACGCAGACGGGCTTCCAATGCTTCACGTTTGAGAATTTCGTCGGCGCCACGGCCGATCAGGGCAAGGGACTCTTCAATCGCGGACAAAACGGACACTCCAGCCGATGGCATCAAACAAGATGAATAACGTTAAAGGCGCGTCAAAATATGGGGCTTGGTGAAAATCCGAGCCAACTCAATGGTTTGACGCACTGATAAACGGTGTTTATGGTAGCCGAGTTTTGAGTCCGCGCTCTGCGGCTCTCGAGGAAAGCTTGATGCACAACCGTGATCAGGAACGCATGCGTCGTCAGCGTTTCAAACAACGTCTCCATGTTCTCCACGGCACGGTGCTGCATCGCAAGCTGAAGGAACACCTTCCCAGCGGACGCTGGACACGTCGCCACTGGATCCATGCCAGCCTGTTCGCCACGATCGGCGCCCTCGTGGCGACTATCGTTCCCGGCTTCTCCAACGCCATCGTTGTCCCGCTGCAGACCACACACGCGACGCTGACATTGCCGTTACCGCCAATTTCACTGGCCCGGCAACAGCAGCGCGCGAGCGAGGACAACTGGCAGGTCGTGCGGATTCAATCCGGTCAGACCTTGGGCGCAGTGTTCGAGCAGCTCGGCATTCCCGCAACGGTGATGCAGCGCGTGCTGGAGCATCCTGGTAGCCGCGATGCACTGACCAAGTTGCGGCCTGGCGCGGAGATCGCCTTCAATCTGCCGGAAGCCGGCGATTTGCGTGGCATTCGCTTCGACCGCGATGCCACGCACCGCATGGAATTGTCCCTGCGCGAAGACGACATCCAGGAAAAACTAAGCGAGCGAGAGACCAGCACGCACACTGTGGTCAGCAGCGGCGAGATCACCAGTTCGCTGTACGTGGCCGCGCGCAAGGCGGGGTTGTCGCCCTCGGCAATCGCAACGATGACCGACGATATCTTCAAGTACGACATCGACTTCGATAAAGATCTACAGCCCGGCGATCGTTTCAGTGTGGTCATGGACGAAACGTGGCGCGAAGGCGAGCGCATCGACAGCGGCAAGATTCTGGCCGCGACGTTCACCACACACGGTAAAACCTATACCGGCTTTCGCTTCGAGCGCGACGGCAAGCCTGCCGAGTATTTCGATGTCACTGGCCGACCGTTGAAGAAGAGCTTCATCCGCATGCCGGTGTCCTACAGCCGCATCAGCTCCACCTTCGGCGAGCGCATGCACCCGGTGCTGGGCACCATGCGCATGCACAAGGGCATCGACTATGCAGCGCCGATCGGCACGCCGATCATGGCCGCTGGCGACGCGCGGGTGCAGTTCGTCGGCACCCAGCACGGCTACGGCAATGTGGTAATCCTGGACCACGGCAAGGGCTACAGCACGCTGTACGCCCACATGTCGCGCTTCGGTAACATCAAGGTAGGTCAACACATCAATCAGGGCACGGTGATCGGCTACGTCGGCATCACCGGCATGGTCACCGCCTCGCATCTGCACTACGAATTCCGGGTGGACGGTGTGCAACGCAATCCCGCGTCGGTGACGATGCCGCCACCGACCCCACTCGCCGGCGCGGAGTTGGCCGCGTTCCGCGCACAGACCTCGCCAGCATTGGCGCGCATCCAGCGGGTGGAGAAACTGATCTACGCCGATGCCGAGCAGAAGAAGACGAAAAAGAAAGTCGCGGCATCGGCCAAGCCTGCGTCGTCGCACGACGCAGGCTAAGCGTCGCGAACAATCACGACTGCGTCGCCGCCGGACGACGCTCGGAATCCTCATGTACGCCCTGTACACTGCGGTTGCTGCGCGCTGTCCATTTCCATTCCGACAAGGATTCACAAGGTTTTATTAGCCACGGTCAGCGCACAGACACAGCTGCCGCAGCATCGGTTGACGCGCTGCATCGCCCCATCCACGTTGCGACGCCAGTTCTCGCCCGATACCCATCATGTCCAATCCGAACGCCCCCGACGCCACCTTGTTCCTGGGTCTGATGTCCGGCACGAGTGCAGACGGCATCGACGCCGCCCTGGTGCATTTCAACGCAGCCGGACGCGCTCAACTGTGCCTGGGCCGCACCTATGCCTGGACGCCGCGGCAGCGCGCGACGCTGATTGCACTGGGCGAAGGTGGCGATATCGCATCGCTGGACGCACTCGGTCAGCTCGATGCGGAGGTGGCCATCGCCTTCGCCGACGCGGCGCGACGCCTGCTCGATGAAGCCGGAGTGGTCCCGGCTGCGGTTCGCGCAATCGGCTCGCACGGGCAGACCGTGCGCCACCGGCCACTGGCCGATCCCGCTTTCACTTGGCAGTTGGGCGACGGCAACCGCATCGCCGAATTGACCGGCATCGCCACGGTCTGCGATTTCCGCCGCCGCGATGTGGCCGCCGGCGGCCACGGCGCACCGCTGATGCCGGCGTTTCATGCCGCGATGCTGGGTGCCGCGCACGAGGACCGGGCCGTCCTGAATCTGGGCGGTATCGGCAACCTGACCCTGTTGCCCGCGCACGGCCAGGTGCGTGGCTTCGATACCGGCCCGGCAAACGCACTGCTCGACGCCTGGTCCCAACGCCACCTGGACCAACCCTACGATGCGGGCGGTGTGTTCGCCGCAAGCGGCCAGGTAGATGCCGATCTACTGCAGCGGCTTCTAGGCGATCCATGGTTCGCGCTCGCGCCGCCCAAGAGCACCGGGCGCGAACACTTCCATCTACGCTGGCTGGAAGCACATCTCGGCACGACAACACGCATGCCGGCCGCAGTGCAGGCAACCTTGCTGGAACTGACGGCAACCACCATCGCCGACGCATTGCTGGCACAGCAACCGGCGACGCAGCAGCTGCTGGTGTGCGGCGGCGGCGTGCACAATCCGCTGCTGCTGGCACGGCTACAGGCGCACCTGCCAGGCGTGGACGTGGCATCGACCCAGACCCGGGGATTGGATCCGGATTACGTGGAAGCGATGGGGTTCGCCTGGCTGGCGCGACAGACCCTGGCTGGACTGCCAGGCAACCTGCCCGCGGTCAGCGGCGCGCGCGGGCCACGCATCCTCGGCGCGATCCATCCGGCGTGATCGCGCCACATCTGCGACGGCTCACAATCTAGCGCCAGACGGCATGGCACGCAGTGCGGTGATCGCATCGGACAGCGCATCCAATTCCAGTCCTTTGAAGCTGTTACGTAGTTCGTTTTCGCTGGCGAGCAAGCCCTGCTCGATCAATGCGAGAACCGTCCGGTGCTGCGTCCAACCACGGGCCTCGGCGATATGGCGGATACGCTCAAGCATGAGCGGGTCGATGTCGCGCAACAGCAGGTCGGTCATGCAGACTCCCAAGCAGGCGGGGACGCACACAATGCGTCATCCCACATCATCCGCAAGAAGCGGCGGACTTTCAATCCGCCGACAACACGACCAGCATCGCCCGTTCACGAATCCATGACCCCACCACAACGTCGGCAGGGCCATCTTGGTACAGCATCAATGAGCTGCGGCTCCCATGCCTCTATTGCTCCGCGACTCGCGCCAGATCAGCCAAATGACCAGCGGAAGCGCGACGATGCCAATCGCAGCGGTATAGATAAAAAACGGCGGATACCCCCAAGTGTCTACGATCTTGCCCCACTGGCTGGCGATCGACTTGGCCGGCAAACTCCACAGGGTACCGAACAGCGCATACTGCGTCGCCGTGTAATGCGGGCTGGTCAGCGATGACATGTAGGCGATGAAGGCGGTCCCGGCAATGCCATTGGCCACGTTGTCGAGGCTGATCGCAGTCGCCAGCCAAGCGACTCCAGGATCGATGCTGGCGATATAGGCATAGATCAGGTTGGCTCCGCTCAACATCACCAGACCGACCAACAACGTGCGTGCTACGCCGTAACGACGGATCAACAGTCCAGCGAGAAAAGCGCCGCCGATGGTCATCAAGATCCCGTAGACCTTGGAGACCAACGCGATCTGTTCCAAGGTAAAGCCCATATCCAAGTAGAACGTATTGGCCGCAACCCCCATGGTGGTGTAGTTGAGTCGGTAAGCGACCACCAAGGCGAGTGTCGGGATGCCAGCCTTCCAGCCCATCCGTGCGAAGAACTCGACAAACGGACAGATCACGGCACCGATGCACCAGGCCACGATCGCGCTGATCCAGGCAGGCCAATGCTGCGCACGCAACCGGAATGCCTCCACCAACGGTTCGACAGGACGTACCGAAGCGCCATTGCCAGCCATCGGCTCTGCGACGCACAGCGTGGTGACGAGGCCGAGCAGACCACAGACCGCCATACTCAAATAGGACGCCTTCCAGCCCAGTTGGGCCGCCACCGTCAGGGCACCGGCACCGGCACAGATCAGCGCCAGTTGGTAGCCGGTCTGGTAAGCCGCCGCCATTGCGCCTTGCGCATCGATCTGAACGGCTTCGATACGATAGGCATCCACGACAATGTCCTGGGTGGCAGCAGCAAAGGCGGTAAAGACCGCAAGCAATGCAAACTGGCGCGTGTCCAACGCTGGATCGGCCAACGCAAGCGCGACAAGCCCAACGACGATGCCTAGCTGTGCCAGCAACATCCAGCTACGCCGACGTCCCATCCGCGACAGCAAGGGAAGCGGCAGACGATCAACGATCGGCGACCAGAAATACTTAAGCGAGTACATCAGTCCGACCAGGCTGAAATACCCGATGGTGGTGCGATCAATACCGGCCTGGCGCAGCCGTGCCGACAGCGTCGTCAGCACCAACGCGAAGGGCAGACCCGAGGAAAATCCCAGGAACAGCATGGCCCTTACGCGCGGGTTGGCGTATACATCCAGCGAACGCCACCAGTTACTCATCCTCTGGATCATGTGCTGTAGTCCACCGTGAATGGCGCGTGGTCGGAGAAGCGCTGCGCGGTGTAGATGGCGCAGCGTTGCAGACGTTCGCGCAGAGACGGCGTGACAAATTGATAGTCGATCCGCCAACCGACGTCATTGGCGCGCGCCGCGCCACGATTGCTCCACCAAGTGTAGTCCTGTCCATCCGGGTGCAGCGCGCGGTAAGCATCGACCCAACCACGGCCGCTGGCCAGATTGGCATCTTCGGCACGATCAGCACAGAGGCCGTTGAGCCAATCGCGCTCGGCAGGCAAGCAACCGGAATTTTTCTGATTGGATTTCCAGTTCTTGATATCCAACGCCGAGCGCACGATATTCCAGTCACCGCAGAGCACGTAATCGCGGCCGCTATGCAGCCACTGCACCAAGATCGGCCGCAGCCAATCCATCACCTGGAATTTGTAGCCCTGGCGCAGCTCGCCAGAGGAGCCGGATGGAATGTAGAAAGACACCACACTCAACTGGCCAAAGCGCGCCTCCAGGTAACGGCCTTCCTCGTCGAATTCGGGCCAGCCCAGCGCGGTGCGTACCTCGTCAGGCTCGCGCTTGCTGTAGATCGCCACACCGCTGTAGCCCTTTTTGGTGCTGGCATCGCGGAACCACACGCGATACCCCTCCGGCAAGAACGCCGGCCCGGCAAGTTGAGGCGCCTGCGCCTTGGTCTCCTGCACACACAACACATCGGCCTGCTGGCCGGAGAACCACTCGAAAAAGCCCTTGGTCGCTGCCGAACGCAGACCGTTGGCGTTGAAACTGACAATGCGCATGGAAAAACCGAACCGAGATAACCGGTAGAGCCTAACGCATAATGCAGCGCGTCACTGTCGGAACCGGCTATGCTCTCATGCTGATGCCATCCCTTCATTTGTGCTCTCAAGTCTCATGACCGACTACCGGCAACGTTTCCTACAATTGGCGCTGGACGCCGAAGCGCTGCGCTTCGGCGAATTCACGCTGAAGTCCGGGCGCATCAGCCCCTATTTTTTCAATGCCGGACGCTTCGACTCCGGTGCCACGCTCCAACAGTTGGCAACCTGTTACGCGGATGCGGCCGAGGCCGCCGGGCTCGACTTCGATCTGCTGTTCGGCCCGGCCTACAAAGGCATCCCGCTGGCAACCGCATTGGCCTGCGAGTATGCGCAGCGTGGACGCGATCTGGCCCTGGCATTCAATCGCAAGGAAGCCAAGACCCACGGCGAGGGCGGCAGCCTGATCGGAGCGCCATTGGCTGGACGTCGGGTACTGATCGTGGACGATGTGATGACCGCCGGCACCGCCATCCGTGAAGCATTGGAGATCATCCGCGCTGGCGGCGGCACGCCAGCGGCGATCCTGGTCGCGCTGGACCGCCAGGAAATCGCCAACGAGCACGACCGCCGTTCCGCAGCGCAGGCGGTGGCGGCCGAATCCGGGATTTCTGTGGTCTCGGTCGCGCATCTGGGCGATCTACTTGCATTCATCCACGGAAACGCGGACCTTGTTGGCTTTCACGCATCGTTGCTGGCTTACCGGGCATGCTACGGCTGCGACTGATATGGCTGACAGCAGGGGGCTGCCACGATGCCGATGCACTCACCATGGAGCTGCGCCGTCCCGGCGCTGCTGACACTTTTTGCACTGTCTGCCTCCGCGCAGCAGCAGACGCAGACGCACCCCAAGAAACTTTACTGCTGGAACCAGAACGGGCAGCGCATGTGCAGCGATGCGCTCCCGCCAGAAGCAGTGAACCAGGCCCGCGACGAATTCAACGCGACCAGCGGCATGCGCAGCGCTGAAGTCGGGCGCGCGTTGAGCAACGAAGAGCGCGCCACGGCCGCCGCCGATGCCGCACAGCAACGCGCCGATCAAGCCGCGCTGGAAACCCGCAAGCGTACCGATCAGGCGATGTTGCTCTCGTTCCAGACCGAGGACGAACTGCGCAGAGTGTTCTCCGAACGCGCGGGCATCGTCGACAACAATATCCAGACTTCACGCTACAACCTCGACAGCCTACGCCAGGGTCTGGTGGAGGTCCTCGCCAACGTCGGCGCACAGGAACTGGCCGGGCACACAGTCGCACACAATCTGGCCGAAGACGTGCAGCGACGGCATCGCGCGCTCGTGCAACAAATGCGTATACAGGAGGATCTAGAGCAACAACGACTCAGCCTGGACGAGGAAATCAAAGACACCGTGCAGCGCTACCGCGCAGCAAAAGGCAACGGGCCGCAGACCGAGCCCGCAACGACCACATCCGGCGGCTGAGCCGCGAGCGGCTACCACTCTTCTGCCGCACACGCGTCGGGCGTGCCCGGCTCAAAAGCCGAGCACCACCGTCGGCAGCACCGTCTGCAACTGGGCACGGAACAATGCCTTGACCCGTTCCAGCGCGGTCGCGTTGCGCGCGCACCAATCCCCAGCCGTCGGGGAAATCGGCACGCACACCATCGAGGGTCAATAGGCGCGCGCCAGCGAACGGCGAACCCTCCTGCTGCGCCTGGATGGCCAACTGCGCAATCAACGCATGTCCGTCGTGCCCATCCAGCGGCACCTTGATCTCCGGCGTGGCAATACTCTCGGGCAACTCGGCAAACACCTCCGACGGCGATTCTTCGCGCTGCCCCAGGATCTCCAGCAAGCGCGCCGCCGCATAAAGGCCATCATCGAAACCGTACCAACGTTCCTTGAAGAAGAAATGCCCACTCATCTCCCCCGCCAATTCGGCATCGGTCTCGCGCATCTTCGCCTTGATGAGCGAATGCCCGGTCTTCCACATCAGTGGACTGCCGCCATTGCGCAAGACGTAGTCCGACAACTTTCCGGTGCATTTGACGTCGTAGATCACCAACGCACCGGGATTACGCTGCAACACATCGGCGGCGAACAGCATCAGCAAACGGTCGGGATAGATCACCTTGCCGTCATGCGTCACCACGCCAAGCCGGTCGGCGTCGCCGTCGAAAGCCAAGCCGAGGTCTGCATCGAAGCGCCGCACCGTCTGCACCAAGTCCTCCAGATTATGCGGATCGCTGGGGTCGGGATGGTGGTTAGGGAACGTACCATCGACATCGCAATACAGCGGAATCACCTCCGCGCCAATCGCCTCCAGCAACCGCGGCGCCAGTTCACCGCCGACGCCGTTGCCGGCATCGACCACCACCTTGAGCGGGCGGTCCAACTGTACGTCGTCGGCAATGCGCTGAACGTAGTCCCGGCCGACGTCGCGCTGCTGCAGTCGGCCAGGCTCGGCAGCAGTCGACAAACGGCCGTCACAGATGCGCGCGTGCAGGTCGGCGATGGCGGCACCGGACAGCGTCTGGCCACCGATCACGATCTTGAAACCGTTGTAGTCGGCGGGGTTGTGACTGCCAGTCACCGCCACGCAACTGCCGGCGCGCAGATGGTAGCTGGCGAAATACACCACCGGGGTCGGCGCAACGCCGATGTCGATGACGGCACAGCCAGCGCGACGCAGACCTTCGATCAGCGCCGCCGCCAACTCTGGACCGGACAGACGACCGTCGCGCCCGACCACCACCTCGTTGAGTCCCTGTTCCTGCATCATCGTCCCGATTGCCTGGCCGATGAGCGCGGCAACCTGCGGATTGAGGTCGCGACCGACCACACCACGGATGTCATACGCGCGGAAAATCTCGGCCGTCACGGCAGGCGCAGGAACCGGCATGACCGGGATCACCTCCGCTGGCGGTGGCGGTGGCGGCAGTGGTGATGGCGGTAATGGCGAAGCTGGCGGCAGCGGCTCCTGGCTTTGCAGGCTCTGCTGCAAGGTTGGCTCTTCGGCCACCGCCGTGGCGCGAGCCGCGCGCGGCGACAAGTATCCGCGTGCGGACAGCGACAGCAAGATACGTAACACCGCCAGCAGGGCGGCGATAAGCAGACACGGCAACGCGCCCAGCCCGAACGGTCCAGCCTCGGTATCGGGCAAGGCGGCGACCATGCGTAAACCGGTATCGCCCAGTGGGCGCGACAACGCATCGGCATGATTGGACAGCGCGGAATTTCCGGCAGCGATCACATCGTAGCTCCCTTGACGCAGCGCCAAGTAGCCGCTGTCCGGTACCGTCACCTGCACGACTGGATCGGTGAGCAAGCCCAGCGGCAGACTCAGGTAGATCACACTGGGCCTATTCCCCAGCGATACCGGCGCGGCCAGGCCGAACTTTGCACCGCCGCCATCATGCACCACGGCAGTGACGACCTTCCCGGTCAATACGGCTTTTTCCAGCAGCGCCAGACGACCGTAACCGAACCGTGGCGCATCGGCATAGCTGGATTCCAGATCGACCGGCAGCAGTTGTGCATCCTGGACCTGCTTCCAATCCCCACGCAGGGCTTGGACGACGGCTGCGGCATCGCCACTGGCCAGCGCCTTCTGCACGGCCGGTTGCTGCAAGCATTCGGACAGGCGTTTACTGGCCCCCAGCAGCACCTGTGTGGTCCGCGTCACCGACGCATCCCGCGCCCGTTCCAGCGCCACACTCACCTGTTCAGCGCGCAATTGCCTCACAGCGCTCCAGCCGAACCATCCGGCAAGCAGAAACAGCAGCACTGTCAGCAAGGGCACGCCCTTGCTCAAACCCTGCGGCAGTGGCCGCGTCTGTAGTGAATCGCTCATCAAAAACGCTCCCCAGTCAGCGCACTCCGGTGTGGCCGAATCCACCCGTTCCCCTGGCGCTATCGGCGAAAGTATCTACTACTTGTAGGGCAACGCGCACAACAGGCATCACCACCAATTGCGCGATTCGGTCACCCGGCGCGATGGTGAAGGCTTCGCGGCCACGGTTCCAGACGCTGATCAGCAGCGGCCCCTGGTAGTCGGCGTCGATCAGGCCAGTGCCGTTGCCGAGCACGATGCCGTGGCGGTGGCCCAGCCCGGAGCGCGGCAGAACCACCGCGCACAACTGCGGATCGGCGATGTAGATGGACAACCCGCTGGGAATCAGGGCGGTATCGCCGGGATCCAGCGTCAACGGCGCCTCGGTTGCCGCGCGCAGATCCAGCCCGGCGCTGGCCTCGGTGGCGTAATCGGGCAGCGGCCAGCTGTCGCCGAAGCGCGGATCGAGCAACTTGACCTGCAGCGGATAGGGCGTGGGAATGCTCATGCGTGCAACCTCTCAGCGATTAGATCCAGCAATTGTTCGGCCAGTTGCGTCTTGATGACCGCCGGGAAGCTGCGTGCGCCGTGTTGCCAGTAAGCGGTGGCGGCATTCTGGTCGCTCTCGAAACCGTTACCAACCACGCCGACCTGGTTGGCAATGATCAGGTCCAGGTGCTTGTCGGCGAGTTTGCCGCGGGCGTAGCGCTCGATGTCATGGGTCTCGGCGGCGAACCCGACCACCAGCTTCAGCGCCTGGGTCTGCGCGGCGACCTCGGCGAGGATGTCCGGCGTGCGGATCAGCTCCAGGGTCAAGGTATCGCCATTTTTTTTGATTTTCTCGGTCAACGCCTGTTTGGGCGTGTAGTCGGCGACTGCGGCGGTGCCGATGTAGATGTCCGCCGGCAAGGCCCCCAGCACGGCCTGACGCATCTGCGCCGCCGAACGCACGTCGATGCGCTGCACACCGTCCGGGGTGGGCAACTGCACCGGCCCACTGACCAGCACCACCTGCGCACCCCGCCGCACGGCGGCGGCGGCGAGCGCATACCCCATCTTGCCGCTGCTGCGGTTGCCAAGATAGCGCACCGGATCCAGATCTTCGTAGGTGGGACCGGCACTGATCAACAAACGCAAGCCACGCAATGCGCCATCGTGAGAGGTGGAACGGGGCGCGGCGGTACCGGCAGCGACCATCGCCAGCGCCGGTATGGCGGACTGCGCACCACCACCACTGCCCGCCAACGCCGCGACGATCTGCTCCGGTTCGGCCAGGCGTCCCGGGCCGGATTCGCCCTCGGCCAACGGACCATCGTTCGGGCCGACCACGTGCGCGCCGCGCTGGCGCAGCGTCGCAATATTGGCCTGCGTCGCAGGATGCAGCCACATCCGATGGTTCATCGCCGGACATACGGTCAGCGGCGCGGTGCTGGCCAAACACAGCGTCCCCACCAGATCGTCGGCCAAGCCGTGCGCCAGCCGCGCCAGCAGATCAGCCGTGGCCGGTGCGACCACCACCTGCTGCGCCCAGCGCGCCAGTTCCAAGTGGCCCATCGCCTGCTCCGCGCTGCTATCCCACAACGTCGTGCGGGTGATATGGCCAGACAGCGCTTGGAAACTCAGTGGGGTGACGAACTGCTGCGCACCGGCGGTCATCGCCACCTGCACCTCGGCACCCGCGTCGCGCAGGCGCCGCACCAGTTCCAGCGCCTTATAGGCGGCAATCCCGCCGCCGACGCACAACAGCACACGCCGCCCCTGCAGGGGCCTCTCAGAAGTCGCGGTCACGTCGGGAATGTCCTACCCATGCAAGAACGATTAGCTTACCCGATGGTTTTTAACGACCTGATACCATTGCAGCATATCGCCCGCCATCCTGGCGATATGCACATTTCCAACTGGCCCAGCGAAGAACGCCCACGGGGCCCCTGCAGGGGCCTCTCAGAAGTCGCGGTCACGTCGGGAATGTCCTACCCATGCAAGAACGATTAGCTTACCCGATGGTTTTTAACGACCTGATACCATTGCAGCATATCGCCCGCCATCCTGGCGATATGCACATTTCCAACTGGCCCAGCGAAGAACGCCCACGGGAAAAGCTGCTGACACGCGGCCCCCAGGCCCTTTCCGACGCCGAACTGCTGGCGATTTTCCTCGGCTCCGGCCTGCGTGGTCGCGACGCCGTACAGACCTCCCGCGACCTGCTACAGCAGCACGGGCCGCTGCGCTCCCTGCTCGATCGCCCGCCCGACGAGCTGCTGAGCCTGCCGGGCCTGGGCCCAGCGCGGGTCTGCAAGCTATCGGCGGCAATGGAACTGGGCAAGCGCCACTTGGCGGCGGAACTGCAGCGCGGCAAAACGCTGAGCGATCCGATCACGGTCGGACGCTATTTCGCGCAACAGCTGCGTGCGCGGCCGCAGGAAGTCTTCGCCGCACTATTCCTGGATAACCGTCACCGTTGGCTGGCATTCGAGGAACTGTTCCAAGGGACCGTGGACGGCACCGAGGTGCATCCGCGCGAAGTGGTGCGGCGCGCGCTGACGCTCAATGCCGCCGCGATCATCATCGGCCACAACCATCCATCCGGAAATCCGGAACCCTCGACTGCCGACTGGGCTGTCACCGAGCGCCTGCGCAAGGCGCTGGACCTGATCGATGTGCGCCTGCTCGACCATTTCATCATCGGCGACGGCATACCGGTCTCGCTGGCATCGCGCGGCTGGATGTAATCCACGGCGTACCCGGCACCATGGCGACGCCGCCTCGGCTGAGATCGGCCTGAATCCGTTGCGGACCGAGAAGCGACGGGTCGGGTAAAATGGGTGGTTTAGCGCTTCAAGCAGAGATCCCGTGAAATCCCAACTCCGCGCCCTGATCGCGCAAGGTATCGATGCCTTGCGCGCCACTGGCATCCTGCCAATCGACACTTTGCCGCCGGACTTCGTGGTCGAACGCCCCAAGACCCGCGAGCACGGCGATTTCGCCAGCAACGCCGCGATGCTGCTGGCCAAGGCCGCACGCACCAATCCACGCGCCCTGGCCCAGCAACTGGTCGATGCGTTACCGGCCAACGACAACATCCGCAAGGTCGAGATCGCCGGCCCCGGCTTCATCAACTTCCACCTCGGTCCAGGCGCCTACCAACGTGAAGTACTGACAGTACTCAAACAAGGCCATGACTACGGTCGCAGCCTGGTCGGCAACGGCCGCACTGTTGGCGTGGAATACGTGTCGGCCAATCCGACCGGGCCACTGCACGTGGGCCATGGCCGCGCCGCAGCAATCGGCGATTGCCTGGCACGCTTGCTCGAGGCCAACGGCTGGAATGCCAAGCGCGAGTTCTACTACAACGACGGCGGCGGGCAGATCGAGAATCTCGCACGCTCGGTACAGGCGCGCACCCAAGGCAAGACCCCGGACAGCCCGGATTGGCCGGAAGAAGGCTACCGTGGCGACTACATCCAAGATGTGGCCGACGCCTACATGGCAGGCGCCACGGTAAACCTGGAAGGCCATCTGGTCAGCGGCGCCAAAGACCCGCACGACTTGGACGCCATCCGTCGCTTCGCCGTGGCCTATCTGCGTAACGAGCAGAACCACGATCTAGCTGCGTTCGGCGTGGACTTCGACATCTACTTCCTGGAAAGCTCGCTGTACCGCAACGGCAAGGTCGAGGAGGCGGTACAGAAGCTGATCGCTTCCGGCCATACCTACGAAGAAGGCGGCGCACTGTGGTTGAAATCGACCGATTTCGGCGACGACAAAGATCGGGTGATGCGCAAATCCGACGGCAGCTACACCTATTTTGTGCCGGACGTGGCCTATCACCTCAGCAAGTGGCAACGCGGCTACCTGCGTGCGATCACCGAGTTGGGCGCCGACCACCACGGATCGCTGGCGCGCGTGCGCGCCGGCCTGCAGGCGATGGACTTGGGCATTCCCAAAGGATGGCCGGAATACGTGCTGCACCAGATGGTCACGGTGATGCGCGGCGGCGAGGAAGTGAAACTGTCCAAGCGTGCCGGCAGCTACCTGACCCTGCGCGACTTGATCGAAGAAGCCGGGCGCGACGCCACGCGCTGGTTCTTGATCGCACGCAAGCCCGATTCGCAGCTTACGTTCGATATCGATCTGGCGCGCCAACAAAGCAACGACAACCCTGTGTTCTACGTGCAGTACGCGCATGCGCGCGTGTGCAGCCTGCTGCGGCAGGCGCAGGAAAAACAGCGTGACTACGACCAGGCCGACGGCATGAGTCAGCTCAACCGGCTCAACGACACGGCCTCGCTGGAACTGATGATGGAACTCTCGCGCTACCCGGAAGTAGTTGAGAATGCCGGGCATGTCCTGGAGCCGCATCTGATCGCGCAATACCTGCGCGAATTGGCGACCGCCTTCCATACCTGGTACCACGGCACCCCGGTGCTGGTGGAGGACGCTGGCGAACGCAACGCCAAACTCGCCCTGGCGGTCGCGGCGCAACATGTGCTGGCGAACGGCTTGAATCTCCTGGGCGTTTCTGCCCCGGAAAAAATGTAATCAGTGGAGAAGCGGTACATGGCAGCACGACGCGGTAAGACACAGGCCCGGCGCAACAGCAACAACGGCACACCCGCTTGGGTATGGCTGATCGCTGGCGCGGCGATCGCGGCGGTGGTATTCCTCGGCGCGCCGGGCCTGCTCAAGAAGGGCGGCGACAGTTTTCTGCGCATCGGCGGCCCACATGCCAATCCCGATGCACAGCCAGCCCAAGTGGCCGATGCCGACGTCGATGCGGCACCGGAATTATCCAAGCCCGCAACAGCCAAGGCCGGTAAAGCCAAGACAGAGGCGAAGAAGAAGGACGGACAGACCCAGTACGACTTCTACACACTGTTGCCTGGCAAGGAAGTGCGCATGTCCGACGCCGAACTGGCCGCCAGCGCGCGTGCCGAGGCCGCACGTCAAGCAAAGCTGGCGCCACCGACGACGACCACGACGGTGCCAGGCACCACGGCGACAACGACAACTCCGGCAATGACCTCGCCAACCCCACTGCCCGAGACGCCAAGTACAACGGCTGGCGCTGCCGCGACACCGGCGGCAGCGCCCAAACCGATCGCCACCACGACCGCCGCTGCCACTTCCTCAGCCTCAGCTGCGCAGCCGGATACGGCGCACTACATCCTGCAGGCCGGCTCGTTCGGCGCCTCCGGCGAGGCAGAGTCGACCAAGGCCAAGCTGGCGATGCTCGGCCTGTCTGCGCGAGTGGAATCGGCTCAGATCAACGGCAAAACCGTCTACCGCGTGCGCATGGGCCCCTACGGCACCGCCAGCGAACTGGCCGAGGCCAAGCAAAAATTGAACGGTAGCGGCCTGTCGGCGATTGCGATCAAGGCGCAGTGACGGCCAGCCCGCGCGCAGTCGCGGGCTATCTATCGCATCACGATCAGCAAGGTTTATCGCGCCAGCGATGGTCAGCACAACATCGTCCAATGCGCGAGACGACCGGTGACACCGGCATGTGCCGTTTCTCTTACTATCGCCTGCAACTCCATACAGGCAGTACATGCCGATGACCAAGACTGCTCTGATCACTGGCGCCACATCCGGCTTTGGCGCCGCCGCCGTACAGCGCTTCGCCGCCGCGGGCTGGCGCGTGATCGCCACCGGCCGCCGCGCCGAACGCTTGCAACCGTTACTGGAAGCATTCGGTCCCGAGCGCGTGCACATCGCCGCATTCGACATCCGCGATACCACTGCGCTGGACGCGATGCTGGCAGCACTGCCGGAGGCATTCGGCGACATCGACCTGCTGGTCAACAACGCCGGGCTCGCGCAGGGCACGGCGCCAGCACAAGCCGCAGACCTGGACGACTGGCGCACGATGATCGACACCAATATCACGGCACTGGTGACATTGACCCACCGTCTGCTGCCGGCATTGATCAAACGCCGTGGCGCGATCATCAACATCAGCTCGGTGGCGGGGCTGTATCCATATCCGGGTGGCAACGCCTACGGCGGCACCAAAGCCTTCGTCAGCCAGTTCTCATTGGGTTTGCGTTCGGACCTGCACGGCACCGGCGTGCGCGTGACCGCGATCGAACCGGGAATGGCCGAGACTGAGTTCACCCTGGTCCGCACACACGGCGACCAGAACGCGTCGGACACGCTCTATCAGGGCGCACAGCCCATGACCGCCGAAGATATCGCCGAGCAGATCTTCTGGGTGGCGACGCTGCCAGCACATTTGAACATCAATCGGCTGGAGATCATGCCGGTGACGCAGTCATTCGCCGGTTTCCAGGTCGCCCGGCAACCGCGCTAGCGGCAGTGATGCGCTCACGTCGGGCGCGGCGGCGTGTTTACCGTTGTGTCATTACGACGGTATCCACGCGTGGGAAGCATGGCCACTGCCGGGTAGCAGCTCCCTGCATGAGCAACCGGCTCTGCGCGCGTCACCGCATCTATCTGCCGATCTAAAACCTGACCGACGCGCGCACTACGTCCGTGTGGCTGGACAACGGCTTGCTGAGCCGCAACGACCAAGCAAAGTTCTTGCACATACCAGGTCGCCCAGCCTAAACGCGGTTTCGAACTGCGGCTGTCGTGAGCTGCCACGAGCGCATTCGCGTGCCCGGCTCGACCATGCGGCCGCATCTGCGTCGCTGCGACCGACTGTGCTAAATTGCGTATTCGCCAGCCGCTTGTGCCAGCCTCCCTTTTCGTTCGAAAGAGATTGCTGCGATGGCCCCCCACTCCCCCATCCACGGTATCGCGCCTCGCTGCTGCCGGGTGTGGCGATGACCGATTTCATCATCGACCAAACGCGCCAGGGCGACCGTCTTGGCCGCATGCTCGCCCCCTGCGACGTCAAAACGATCGGCCATCCGAATGTGCACGCGCTACGCAAGCTGGCTGGCAGTCGGATATTGCTTGCCATTCTGAGCGCACTGGCGGCTGGCAACGGCGCCGCAGAAAACCCGACTTCCGATAGCACCACCACCCTCGGCACCGTGGAGGCACAGCAGCAGACCGCCGCCAGCCTGTCCACCCGCAACATCCTCAGTTCGGTCGACGTGCTGGGCAGCGAGCAAATCGGCGACAAGAACGTCATGAACAGCTGGGAGTTGCTCGGGCAGATGCCGGGCGTGCAACTCACCGAGACCGGCCTGGGCGCCGAATCCGGCAGAGCCACGTTCCGCGCATTCAACGGCGAGGGCTACATCAACGCGATCAAACTCCTGATCGACGGTGTGCCGAGCAACGTCAACAGCGGCACCCAACGCTTCCTCGATATGATTTTCCCTCTGGAAATCGCCTATATCGAAGCAGTCCGCGGCACCAACGACCCGCGCTACGGACTGCACAACATCGGCGGCAACGTCAACATCGCCACCCGCCAGGGCGGCGACTACCGCGACCTGCGCCTGAGTGACGGCAGCTTCGCCACCCGCGAACTGCAGTTCGCCCTCGGCCATGAATCCGATGGCCTGGCGCAAAACTACTTCATCGGTACGCAGGCCGCGCATGGCGACCGCGAGCACGACACCTCGCGCAAATACACCCTCGGCGGAAAATGGTTCTACGGTGAGGACGACGACACCGCACGCATCGGCTTGACCGCCCGCATCTACCACCACCAAGCCGACGAGCCGGGTTTCCTCACCGCCACGCAAATGGCCGAGGACCGCACGCAGTCGCCACCGAAGAATGCCAACGACGGCGATGACCGCGACATGCGCCAGGCCAGCCTCCATGCCGACTTCCGGCTCGAGGAGGGATTGCATCTGCGCAACACGCTGTACTTCAACCGCTACGAGGACGAGCGCCGGGTCACGTTCACCAACTATCCGCTGGGCAACGCGCCACGACAACGCCGGCAATGGAACGAAAGCCAGATCGGTTTGCTCAGCAGCGTGACCTGGCAAGCCAGCGATACGCTGAGCGTGGAGGGCGGCTTCAACACCGAACACCAGGACAACCGCTACCAGCGCTACCGCTACGCCTATGCCGTTCCGACCAATTTCTGGAGCACACCGGCACGCGTGCAGAACGACGACCGCTACACCCTGGACAACCTGGGCCTGTATCTGCAAGCGGTGATCCAACCGACAGACGCGCTGAAAATCGTGCCGGCCTTCCGCGCCGACCGCTTCTCCGGCGACACCGCGCTGCCCGGGGGCGTGCATGCGCCATTGCAGCCCTACGGCTGGATCGACCAGCCCAAACTCAGCGTGATCTACGCGCTCACTCCACGCATGAGCGTGTACGCCAACTGGGGCCAGACGTTCCAAGTCCTGACCGGTTCCACCGCCCCGGCCTATCTGACGCTTGGCCAACAGGCACTCGGACCTTCGATCAACACCGGCAAGGAACTTGGCCTGAAACTGCAGCCGATCATCGGCACCGAAGCGCGTCTGGCACTTTGGCGGCAGGATGCCACCAATGAAGTCGCCAACAATGTCAGTAGCGGCACCACCGTGGGCCTGGGTCATACCCGTCGCCAAGGCGTTGACCTGCAACTGAGCACGCAACTGGGCGAACACTGGACCGCGTGGCTTTCGCATGCGGTGCAGGAAGCCAAGGTCGTCACCGCCTACACGGCATCCGGCCTGTCACTGCACGGACGCGAAGTGTTCTCGACGCCGCGCTACATCAGCACCACCGGCATCGACTACCGGCCCGATCCGCGCTGGAAATTCGGCCTGCAGGCGCACGCGCAAGGCGACTACTACATCAACGCACTCAACGCCCATGGCAAGTACGGCGGCTTCACCGTCGTCGATGCCAGCGTCCGCTATCAACTCTCTGCGCGCAGCAGCCTCGATCTGCAGATCAAGAATCTGGCCGACGACCGCTACGCCTACGTGTGGTACGACAACTTCTTCTGGGGCGGCAACGACCAGCCAATGTTCTCGCCAGCGCCCGGCCGCTCGGCCTATCTTGGTTTCGAACTACGGTTGTAGCAGCGGCACAGCGGTAAAACCTTCGCGCTCAGCACCAAGCGCGAGGGCTGCGGTCGTCCTGATGAGCGAAGACTATCTCGATGAGGCGGCGCATACCCTGTGCGCTGCGTGGTTTGATCGGTTTGTCGAATACGACGCACGCACCGGCTTTACCGATCTTGACGCTGTCGGCAGTGGGCGAGCTCCACCACTGCGCAAGGACGCTCAACTGCCGGCCAGCGCATGCGGCCGCACACAATGGCGATCGCGCAAACGCAGAAACGGCCGTTCCACCGCGTAATGCAACACCGCGCCCGCCAGCAGCGCCATTGCGGCGTACACCGCGAATGCAAGCAGGCCGCGCCCCTCCAACGCTGGGCCGATCCAGAGTTGAGTCAGATGGAACACCGCCTTGTGGCTCAAATACAGACTGTAGGACACCGCCGCCAACCAAGCCGCACCCGGCACCCGACAACGGCCCAGCGGACCGCGCATGGAGGCGCCGGCGCTCACCAGCAGCGCCAACCCCAACGACAACACCGGCCAACCGATCGCATTGCCGAGCAGACCCGTGCGGTCGCGAAACAACCAGATGGCCAATGCACAGACAGCGACGCCAACCAAGGCGGTGGCCGTGGCATGGCGCTGCAACCACTGCCAGTGCCGCGGTCGGAACATCTTGACGACGGCCAGGATCACTCCAGCCAGCAATCCATCGAGCCGGTTCCAGGTCGGGTAGTAGATATCTTCGATGAACCAATTGCGTTGCAAGCCGGCGCCGATACGCTCCAGCGCATGATCATGCAGCCAGATTGTCGTGCGCAGCGCGATGCCGGCCAACACCACGACAACGCACAGTGCGACGAAACGCGAGGCCGAGGGTCGCCGCAGCATCCACGCTGCCAGCAGCGGGAACAGCAAGTAGAAATGCTCTTCCACGCACAGCGACCATGCATGCGAGAACGCCAGTTGGTTGGCGTAATCGATGCCCAGGTTCAAGGTGAACGTGGCGAACATCCACCACGGCGCGATGCTGGGGGCTTCGCGGAAGTCAGGCCAGACCAGATACAGCGCCAGTACCAACGCATACGCCGGCAACACGCGGTAGGCGCGGCGCCGGTAGAAATCGCCATAGCGCAACGGCTCGCCACGCGCGAGCGGCGCCAGCACTTGGCAGCCGATCAGGAAACCGCTGAGGACGAAGAATAGATCCACGCCCATCCAACCATCGCGCGATAGCCAACTCCAATCAGGCCCCAATCCACCAACCACGAACGAATGAAACAGCATCACCCAGACGATGGCGATACCGCGTAGCAAATCGAGTGCAGGGTAACGCATCTCTTCATGACCATCCTTTGGTACGGAAGCCGCATTCTGTCACGACGACTTTTCGCGCACATGATCTGCCCCACTGAGCCCTACCGGATGAAGCCGTAAAGTCGGTCAGCCAAGAGGATGGACTGGGCATTAGGAGGAGTCGTTTGACCACGGAGCAGATCATCGGGTTCATCAAGCAGGCGGGCACCAACCGCAAGGGCGGTTCAAGTTCGGGCGACTATGACCGATAATCAAGCCTTGGGGCCAGGAGCAAGCCAGGGATGGAACGCGAACGACATCGCAATGCGGCAGGATCCCGTCCATGAGCTGGGCAACAGAGGCTCTCGGACTGCCGCCAAATGCGGATGCGCGCGCAATCAAGCACGCCTACGCGACACGCCTGAAGACTACCCGGCCCGACGAAGACCTGGTCGCGTTCCAGCAGTTGTATGAGACCTACCAGGCGGCATTGGCGCAGATGGAGGGGATAACATCGCCATACGCGAATGCGGCGGAGGAAATGCGCAGCAGCCCGTCGCCAGCGCAGCGCGCGATGATGGATCCGCCCGCCAGACAGACGCAGGCCGGAGACCGGCCTCATTCGCTGGCCGACGTCGTGCAAGACCCCGCACTGGAGGCCGAACTAGCGCAATGGCAGGACGATGCATATACGCAGGAGCTGGCCGAACGCATCCTCGCTGCTGCACACACCCTGCCCGCAACGGACTTCGGCCAGTGGTTGCATGCACTGCCGGAGCTATGGTCCTTGGAACTGCGCCCGCGCATCGGCCAGGTCATTGCCCGCCGCGTCGCACACGGGGGCGTGACGATCTCGGATGCGACCTTCGACACGTTGATGGCGTGTTTCTCAGACGAACAAGACAGCGCGTTCTGTCATGCCCTTTGGACTGGTCGGCTGGTGGAAATCGCGCTTAGACAGTCGCCAAACTTTTGGGCCGACTGGATATCGCAGAGGCTGACAACGCTTGCTGACGGCACGCATGCGGCGATCGCGGCGCAGGTCTTGCGCACCCTGCGCGAACAGCAGGCGTCGCTACAACTGGAAACCATCGATACGCTATCGGAGGCATTGGGTTGGAACGAATTCGACCACGCGCAATGCGATCAAGCATGGTTAGACGATGCCCGCAAAACAGTGCGACGACAGGGGCAACAGGAGCGTATTGAGCGACGGCGCGCCGCACTAGCACCCGACGGCGATGCCGCTGTGCTGTCCGATGAGCTGCAAAGAGCGCATTGGCGAAACATGACGCCGTACGATGCTGCACAGTTGATGGCGCGCGTGGTCGGACCACCATCACGATGGAGCTGCTTCCTGTCCGCCTTGCTGCCAGCGCGGTCGGCTTGGATGTACCGGTTCTGCTACATCGTCAAAGAATGGTTCCCCGACGGTTTGCCTGCATCGCTGCAGCCGCAGCACGTACGTTTCTGGACGCAGGCAGGCAACCCGCGCCGCCCGCATGGCTGGCAATTGGCAATCGGCCTGACACGCGGGCTTGCGCTCGCCCCCCTGATCGCCGTCGGCGCGGTCTTGATGCTCCCGCTTGTTGGCGTTGCGACAACATCTTGGATTTTCGGCATTCTCGGGACAAGCCTGGCGATCTGGAGTGCGCTGGTGCTGGTGCAGATGGCCGCGCGCTGGCAGGCACGCACCACGCTCTCTAACAGGGGCAAGCGCATCGTCCACTGCTGGGCGCTACCAGCGGCTAGCATCGGCATGCTGGCTGGGATGCGCAGCGGCGTCTGGGGAGCAGCCATCGGCATAGTGCTCGCCTACATTGCAGCATTCCGCATGATCGGCCACATGGATGCCGACTCCCGAAAGGCGCTCATGCCGTTACTCATCATCGTAGGTCCAATAGGCGCGCTCTTCGTACTGGCAGCGGAGGGAGGCCCATGGCCCGGCACCGTGTTTGCTCTGTTGATGTGGGCGATCTCGTTGATCCAGGAACCGCAACATCAACGCCTGCAAGGGCACCAATAGAATCTAAAGAACACAAGGATCTACTCATGATCGTAGGGATCGACCTCGGTACCACACACTCGCTGATTGGCGTCCATGATGCCGACGGTGGACGCCTGTTCGCCAATCCGCACGGCAGCTTGCTGACCCCGTCGGTGGTCAGTATCGACGACGATGGGAGCCTGCTGGTCGGCCAGCCTGCCCGCGAGCGCCTGGTGACCCATCCAGGTCACACCGTCGCCGCGTTCAAGCGTTGGATGGGGAGCCCGCGCGAGACCAAGTTGGGGCAGCGCAGCTTCCGCCCGGAGGAGTTGTCGGCACTGATCCTGCGCTCCCTGATTGCCGACGCCGAGGCCACGCTGAACAACAAGATCGAGGAAGCGGTCATCAGTGTCCCTGCGTATTTCTCCGATGCGCAACGCAAAGCCACACGGGTGGCCGGCGAACTAGCAGGCATCCGTGTCGAACGACTAATCAACGAACCGACGGCCGCCGCGCTGGCGTATGGACTGCAGGAACGCGGGAGAGAAGGCCGCGTGCTGGTGCTCGATCTGGGCGGCGGCACCTTCGACGTGTCTCTGCTGGAAATGTTCGACGGTGTGGTCGAAGTCCATGCCAGCGCGGGCGACAATTTTCTCGGCGGTGAAGACTTTTTGCAGATATTGATCGACGGCTTCTGCGCTGATCATCGACTCGATGTTGTCAAGCTCGCGCCTGGCGATATTGCCCAGCTACGGCGACGGATCGAACAACTCAAGCGCGAACTGAGCACACAGCCGCAGGGCGCGATGAGCCTGAGCATTGCAGGGCAGGCATACAACTGGGAGATCGACGAATCGCGTTTCACCCAGCTGGCAGAACCCTTGCTGCAGCGCATGCGAGTGCCGATCGAACGTGCGCTGCGCGATGCAAAGTTAAGACCCTCGGAGCTGGACGACATCGTGCTGGTCGGCGGTGCGGTGCGCATGCCGATGATCAGCCGTTTGGCCACGCGCATGCTCGGTCGACTACCGCTGCGTCATGTCAACCCCGACCATGCCATCGCCATGGGTGCAGTGGTGGCAGCTGGTCTGAAAAGCCGCGACGAGAGCCTGCGCGAGGTGGTACTGACCGACGTCTGCCCCTATACGCTGGGAACGCAGGTGACCCGCCGTGGCAACGACGGACAGCTGCGTCCCGGTTATTTCCATCCGATCATTCCGCGCAACAGCGTGGTCCCGGTAAGCCGCGAAGACCGCTTTCATCCCATCCACGAGCAGCAGACTCAGTTGATCATCGACGTTTACCAGGGCGAGAACCCCATGGTCGACCGGAACATCAAGCTGGGCGAATTGCGTATCGTGCTGGATCCCAAGCGCCCACGGAACGAGCAGAGCGTACTGGCCCGCTTTACCTATGACGTGGATGGATTGCTACAGATCGAGGTAATCGAGGATGCCACTGGTAAACGCCACGAATTGATCCTCGAACAGAATCCTGGGGTACTCGACCATGACGAGATCGCCAAGCGCCTGCTGGCGCTGACCGAGTTGAAGGTCCATCCCCGCGACCAACAACAGAACTTGGCATTGCTGGCACGCACCGAGCGTGTCTATGAGGAATACATCGACGCACGCAATATGGTGCAGCAGTGGCTCGCCCAGTTCCGCGAAGTGCTCGAAAGCCAGGACTTGGCACGCATCGAACGCCATCGCGACGAACTCGCTCATGCCCTGGATGAGCTGGAAGCGCGCGCATGAGCTGGGCACTAGCAGCCCTGGGACTGGCCGAGGACGCAGACGAGCGGGCCATCAAGCGGGCCTATGCGGCGCGTCTGAAGGTGACACGCCCAGACGACGATCCAACCGGCTTCCAGCAACTGCACAAGACCTATCAGGCGGCGCTTGAATGGTCACGGCAATTGACTGCCACTCCTCGCGCTGCCGAACACACTGCGGACGACCGGCGCGCCGATGGCGATGCAGCACAAGCGACAGATGCGTCCACGCCCCACACCCTTTCGCAATGGGGCGCGCCTGCTGCTGCACGGCCTGGCGATGCAGCCCCGCCAGCATCGTACACCTCCCAAGCAGACTCCACGACGCGCACGGTCACTGCCGAGTGGATCGCGCCTCCCGCTACGGACATCCCGTCCATCGACCTCGCACAGACGCAGCGGCGCCTCCTGGATCACGCACAGCGACTGGAACCGGAGCCGCTACACGCTTGGCTGCTCGCGCAACCGGAGCTGTGGTCGTTGGAAAACAAACCACAGATTGGCACCTGCCTACAGCACCATCTGCTCGAACACGATGAAGCACTCAGTACCTATCACTATGCGGTGCTGGCCAAGTTTTTCGACTGGGAGCAAGCGCTGGATGCACCCGATCCCTATCTGGTGCAGCGTGCTTGCGCACGGATGCACCTGCGCTGGCTATTGCAACCAACCGGACACTTAGAGCTGAGCGCGGCACTAAAGCGTCGCGGCGACAGCGCCGCGTCGGTTGTGCATGTCCGCAAACTGCTGGCACTGCTTGGCCATGCGACATCATCCGATGGTGGAATGTCCGCGGCCATGCTGTGGCCAGGCCGTCCCACCCGCGTGCGGCGGCTACTCGACCTGATCGGCTACGTGCCCGACGGTCGCAAGCCGCCGCCGCCATTGAATCGGGAAAGTGCCAACGCCTGGTACATGGCCGGCGAAAAGCGCATGTTCAATCCGATTGCCGCGATGATCGGCGTGGCACGCAGCCTGATCGCCGCCGCAGTCTTCCTATTGCTGTGCCTGTTGTTAGCCATGATCGATCACAATCCGACAGACGGAATGTCGCCGATACTGAAGGTCGGCTTCTATGGCGCGCCCATCATCGTCGGCGCCTGGGTTGCCTGGGACGGCTTCATCGCGCTGCTGCGTTGGCAATCGCGGCACGAAGCCGACCCGTGGGTCAGCCACCCGCTGTTACAGCGCTTCTTCATCCCGACGATCACAGCGGTGGCTGCCGCCTTGATCACGACAGGCCACTCTTATGTTGCCACGGCGATCGCCTTACCGCTGCTGGTGATTGCACTCGCGCGATGGGTGCGACGCTCCAGCCAACAGTTTCAGCTGAATTGGAAGTGGAGCTGGATGTGGCCCGGACTCATTGGTCTCAAGCTCGGCTCCATGGCCGTGAGCTTGTTGATCGTCTATCCGCAGGCCACGCTCGGCGCTACGGCAATTACATGGCTGGGCGACCTGATTTGGCAGTGGAACGTTCGAAAGAAGTTGATGCGCTGATCGGATCGGACAACCTTTCATTTGTTCTTGACCCTCCCAGATACGCTTCAGCAAACAGCGTCCGCGTGTTGCCGAACGATGCTGACATCACTCAACAGCCCCCACTGTTCGAGCTGCGCCACCGCCTTGGTTACACCGTCCTCTTCACGTAGTCGCTGCCCCAGCGCCTGCGCGCTCGCGCGCATCGTCGGCGACGTCGCCTGTCGCAACGCGTGGGCCAGTGCCTCCGGCTGCAGCCCGTCGCGGCGCAACGCGGGCGGCGCCACGCCACGCTGTGCCAAACAATGCGCCCAGAACGGCTGGTCATAGCCGAACGGCACCACGACCGAGGGAATGCCAGCGATCGACGCGGCGGCAGCGGTCCCCGCACCACCATGGTGGACCGCTGCGATCACCCGCGGAAACAACCAGTCGTGCGGGGCATGTTCAAGCGCGAAGAACTGATCCGAGTCCCCGTCCTGGTCTACGATCAAACCACCCCAGCCCGTCGCCAGCAGCGCACGCTGGCCCGTCAGGCGCAGGGCCGCCTTCACCGTGGCGGTCAGTTGCGCCGCGTCTGCATCGATCATGCTGCCGAACCCGACGTACAACGGCGGCGGACCCGCCTGCAGGAAATCCAGCAATGCGGGCGGCGGTTGCCACTGCGGGTTCGGCAGCGACCAGAAACCGCAGATCTGCACGCGCGCCGGCCAATCGCTCGGACGCGGACACAGGTGTTCGCTGTATCCATAAAGCACGCGAATCGTGCTGGTATCCGGACCGCGCCATCCATAGGCGGGCAGGCCCAGCGGCAGGCGCACGCTGCCATCGACGACGCTGCGCAACAACTGCCAACCGCTAAAGCGGATGGCATGTTGCAAGCCGACATGCAATGGACCGGGCAGACGCAACTGCGGCCGCGCCACCAATGGCAAATGACGCGAGACAGTGACCGGTTGCAATTGCGCATAGACGAGCGGGATCTGCAGCGCCTGACTCAGTGCATCGGCGACGATGCTGGCGCTCCCCACGCCGATCAGCAATCGCGCATCCGCACACGCCGCCCGTCCCTGCGATGGCCAATCACGCGCCCACGAGGCGAGGTGATGGTAGAACATGCGGGACTTCGCCAACATGGACTGACCTTCGCGAATCGGGTTGCGTTGCAACATGCGTTGGTGGTCGCCACTGAGCGGAAAGAACGTCAAACCGTTGGCCTCCACCAATGCGGCGAAATTCTCGCTGGTCAGCACGCGCACCGGATGGCCACGCCGCTGCAAGCCAAGCGCCAGCGCAATGACCGGGCGCACATCGCCATGGGTGCCAAGGGTGGCGATCACGATCGGTCGGTCATCGCTTGCGGCTTGCACGCGTGCGGGGTTGTGTTCAAACATGTTCGACCACCCCGTCACTCGTCGGCGTCGACACTGGACCGGGGGCCAGCACTGCCCGCGTCGCCGGCTGCGCCACGGACGCGTGCAACAACTTGGCAAGCCTCCCCACATGGGCCAGGGAGAGTATCCCGTAGTGGTCGGTGTCAAACGCCTCCACGTGCAGGCTGCGCACCAGTTCCTGCCACCTCTGTGGATGGTGATCGATGAGATCGGTGGCGTCCATGCCAACGTCCGGGCGCCGGGTGGCCTCGACAAACAGCACATCCACATCGATCGCGGTGGGGCGATGATGGCAGGCCAGATGCAGGTGATGCTGGATCAGTTCGCCAATGTTGAGCACGAGATCGTGCTGCTGCTCGAGCAGTTGACGTGCCAGCGGGAACGACAACAAGCCGTAGTGATCGCACAACACTTTGGCCAGTTCCGCCATGGTCGTCGGCAGTGGCGTTCCTGGCGCCAATTCCACATCGAGCACACGTAACGCGGTGGTGATGCTGATTATCTCATCGGCCTGTGCGTCCTGCGGCGCAAGCGGATAGCTGTCGAGCAAGGCCAACAGTTCCACCGACTCCCCGACCGCGCGCAGTTCGGCGGCGATGGCATGAGCGATCAAGCCACCCAGGGACCAACCCACTAGGCGATACGGGCCGTGCGGCTGCACGCTGCGCATGCGGGCCAGATAGTCGCGGGCAATCGCCTCAATGCTGTCGGGCCGGTAGCTGCTGTCGGCCAAGCCAGGGGACTGCAAGAGCACCACCGGCCAGCGCGGATCCAGTTGACTGAGCAAGGTCGCATACGACCAACTCATGCCCATCACCGGATGGATGCAGAACAGCGCGGGCGTGCCGACCTCTCCCTCGCGCAACGTCAACACAGACGCCAGCGGGTCGCTATGCAGTTGCGCATTGCGCCGGATCACCTCGGCCAGGCCCGCGATGGTCGGCTCATTCAACAGCGTCACCAGCGGCAGTTCGATGCCGAACACCTGCGGAAACCGCGCCGCCATTTGGGCCGCGCCTAGCGAATCAACACCGAGTTCGAAAAAGCTGTCGTGCACGCCGACACCACTGATGCCCAGGATGTCCTCCACCATCGTGGCCAATTGCTGCTCGATCGGATCGCGTGGCGGCACATGCTCGCGCGGAGGCGGCGCATCGGGTGCCGGCAACGCCTTGCGATCCAGTTTGCCGGTCGTCGTCAGCGGCAAGGCCGGCAACGACATCCAGCGCGAGGGCAACATCGCCGATGGCAGGCACGCTTGCAGATACTGACGCAGGGCGTCCACGTCCACGCTCTGCTCTGGCAAGGCGACGACATACGCCAGCAACTGCATCGTTTCGTCGTGATCGCGATGGCCAACTACTACCGCCTGCGCCACCTGCGGATGCCGTTGCAGCGCCTCTTCGATCTCGCGCGGCTCGATGCGATGACCACGAATTTTGAGCTGATCGTCGATGCGACCGATGAATTCCAACACGCCGTCCGGACGCAAGCGCACCTGATCGCCGGTGCGGTACATCCTGCTGCCATCCGCGACAAACGGATCGGGCACAAAGCGCTCGCTGGTCAGTTGCGGTTTGCCGCGATAGCCCTTGGCCACGCCAGCGCCACCGATGTAGAGCTCACCCACCGCACCGGTCGGCAACAATTGCTGCTGGGGATCAAGCACATACACCCACGTGTTGGCGATCGGGCGCCCGATCGGCGGACGGGGAGCATCGGTCAACTGCAACGGCATGATCGTCGACCAGATTGTGGTCTCGGTTGGCCCGTACATCTGAGTCAGGCGGCCAACGCGCGCAAGTAGGCGCGTCGCCAGTTCCGTCCCCAAGGCTTCGCCGCCGACCAAGGCATGCACCTTGTCCAGCGGTAAATCATCGTTGGCAAGCAGGATCCGCCACAACGACGGCGTGGCCTGAATCACATTGACCTGGGCCTGGGCGATCAAACGCGCCAATCCGCGCGGATCCTGGGTGATTGCGCCTTGTGCGATCACCACGCGCGCACCGACCAGCAGCGGCAAGTACAACTCCAGCCCGGCGATGTCGAAGGTCACGGTGGTCACCGCCAACACACGGTCGCGCGGGCGTAGGCCGAGTTCATGACGCATCGCGAACAGGAAGTTGAGCAGGCTGCGATGGCTGATCTCCACGCCCTTGGGCGCTCCGGTGGAACCGGAGGTGTACAGCACATAGGCGGTGCCCTCCGGTGTCGCCAACGGCGCAATCGGCGCCGGCAAGTCGGCCGGACACGGATCGAGCCAGACCATTGCGTCCAGTAGCAGCGTATCGCGCAGAACCGGTTCGCACACCAATCCAATCGCAGCGGCATCGTCGAGCATGTGCCGGTTGCGGAGCAGCGGGCCATCCGGATCGAGCGGCAGATAGGCAGCACCGCTCCACATCACCGCCAACAGCACCAGTAACAACTGCTCGCTCCTTGGCAAGGCCACCGCGATCACATCGCCCGGCTTGATCCCATCGGCGATCCAGCGCGCGGCCATGCGCGCGGCGAGTTCGCAGACTTGCGCATCATCGAGCGTGCGCTCATCGCACTGGACGACGATACCCGCCGGTATCGACGCATGCCGCTCCAGCAGTTGGTGCGGCAGTGTGGACAAAAAGCTGTCGTGCACGCCGACACCACTGATGCCCAGGATGTCCTCCACCATCGTGGCCAATTGCTGCTCGATCGGATCGCGTGGCGGCACATGCTCGCGCGGAGGCGGCGCATCGGGTGCCGGCAACGCCTTGCGATCCAGTTTGCCGGTCGTCGTCAGCGGCAAGGCCGGCAACGACATCCAGCGCGAGGGCAACATCGCCGATGGCAGGCACGCTTGCAGATACTGACGCAGGGCGTCCACGTCCACGCTCTGCTCTGGCAAGGCGACGACATACGCCAGCAACTGCATCGTTTCGTCGTGATCGCGATGGCCAACTACTACCGCCTGCGCCACCTGCGGATGCCGTTGCAGCGCCTCTTCGATCTCGCGCGGCTCGATGCGATGACCACGAATTTTGAGCTGATCGTCGATGCGACCGATGAATTCCAACACGCCGTCCGGACGCAAGCGCACCTGATCGCCGGTGCGGTACATCCTGCTGCCATCCGCGACAAACGGATCGGGCACAAAGCGCTCGCTGGTCAGTTGCGGTTTGCCGCGATAGCCCTTGGCCACGCCAGCGCCACCGATGTAGAGCTCACCCACCGCACCGGTCGGCAACAATTGCTGCTGGGGATCAAGCACATACACCCACGTGTTGGCGATCGGGCGCCCGATCGGCGGACGGGGAGCATCGGTCAACTGCAACGGCATGATCGTCGACCAGATTGTGGTCTCGGTTGGCCCGTACATCTGAGTCAGGCGGCCAACGCGCGCAAGTAGGCGCGTCGCCAGTTCCGTCCCCAAGGCTTCGCCGCCGACCAAGGCATGCACCTTGTCCAGCGGTAAATCATCGTTGGCAAGCAGGATCCGCCACAACGACGGCGTGGCCTGAATCACATTGACCTGGGCCTGGGCGATCAAACGCGCCAATCCGCGCGGATCCTGGGTGATTGCGCCTTGTGCGATCACCACGCGCGCACCGACCAGCAGCGGCAAGTACAACTCCAGCCCGGCGATGTCGAAGGTCACGGTGGTCACCGCCAACACACGGTCGCGCGGGCGTAGGCCGAGTTCATGACGCATCGCGAACAGGAAGTTGAGCAGGCTGCGATGGCTGATCTCCACGCCCTTGGGCGCTCCGGTGGAACCGGAGGTGTACAGCACATAGGCGGTGCCCTCCGGTGTCGCCAACGGCGCAATCGGCGCCGGCAAGTCGGCCGGACACGGATCGAGCCAGACCATTGCGTCCAGTAGCAGCGTATCGCGCAGAACCGGTTCGCACACCAATCCAATCGCAGCGGCATCGTCGAGCATGTGCCGGTTGCGGAGCAGCGGGCCATCCGGATCGAGCGGCAGATAGGCAGCACCGCTCCACATCACCGCCAACAGCACCAGTAACAACTGCTCGCTCCTTGGCAAGGCCACCGCGATCACATCGCCCGGCTTGATCCCATCGGCGATCCAGCGCGCGGCCATGCGCGCGGCGAGTTCGCAGACTTGCGCATCATCGAGCGTGCGCTCATCGCACTGGACGACGATACCCGCCGGTATCGACGCATGCCGCTCCAGCAGTTGGTGCGGCAGTGTGGACATGGCCGGCAACGGCATGGCGGTGGCATTGCATTCCCACAGCAAACGGCAACGCTCCTGCGTGCCCATGATATCGAGCAGCCCCCCCAGCGGTCGCTCCGGGGCTTCGAGAATGGAATCGGCCAGCAAAATAAGACGCCGACAATGCTCGGCCAACTCCTCGCGGTCGTACAGCGCCGGATTGGCATCCAGATCGAAGCGCAGCGCCATGCCGTTGCCGCGTTCGTAGCAGAAGATGGTCAGGTCGTCGGCCAGACCGTTGCAGAGATTGTGCGGCACCGCCTGGGCTTGGCCGAAGTGCAAGCCATAGTCGAATGCCTCGATGTTGACCGCCAGCCGCGCGATACGCTGCATGTTGGCGAACATGCCCAGGTCACGGCGGACATCCTCGACACGGTATTGCTGGTGACGCAGGCCATGCCGTACTACCGAGGACACATGCGGGAACAACGCATAGAACGGCTGGCTGGGCCGCATCGCCAGCCGTAGATAGATCGCATTGGCAGCCAGGCCAGGCACCTGCCGATAGCGTGCGCCGACGCGTCCGGTCACCGGCATGGCCATCACCAGATCCTCCGCGCCGGTGTAACGGTGGTAATACGCCGCGATCAGTGCGATCAGCGTCTGCGGCAGACTGGCGCCATGCGCCTCTCCCAACGCCCGCAAACGCAGTACCGTCTCAGGGGAAAACTCGCCGGTGGCACGCAACAAACCGGCACTATGTTGCTCGCCGGGCTTGGCCAACGTCACCGCTGGCGGCACGTTGGACAGATGCTGCATCCAGTACTCGCGATCGCGTCGATAGCGATCGGACGCACGATATTCCTGCTCCAGCGTCACCAGCTCCAACACACTGCCATAGGCGGCCGGCTCCGGCTCCTGCCCAGACACATAAGCGTTGTACAGACTGGCAAGGCGCTGAGCCAGCATCGTCCCAGTGAAGCCATCCATCACTAAATGGCTCGTGTACTGCACCCATAGATGATGGTCCTGGCCTAGGCGGAACACGACACAGAACCAAAGTGGACCGTCGTGCAAATTCTCTCGCTTGCCGAGTTGATCGCCCACCCAGCGCTCGGCCGCAGCGCGCGGCGCGGGCTCGTCGCTGAAATCCAGATACTGTAATTCTCCTGGATATTCCGGCAGCACGACTTGCTCAGGCAAGCCGTCGTGCTCACGGATACATAACCGCAGCGTATCGAACTCCCGCGTGATCTGCCGGTTTGCTTGCATTAGCAGGGTCGGATCCAAGGGTCCGAATAATTCCAATGCCTCTGACAGCATCAACATCTTGTCGACCTGCAACTTGCTGCCAATCCACAACCCCCGTTGCGCACGGGTCAAGGGAAATGATGATGGAGTGTCCGCATGCATGACGTGCCTCTCGGGTTGATCGAAACGTGCATGAACAACGCACTGCGCGCCAGGAACGAACATGCGCAGATGCGTCGATTGATTGAATGAAACAAAACTCGCCGGTGGCACGCAACAAACCGGCACTATGTTGCTCGCCGGGCTTGGCCAACGTCACCGCTGGCGGCACGTTGGACAGATGCTGCATCCAGTACTCGCGATCGCGTCGATAGCGATCGGACGCACGATATTCCTGCTCCAGCGTCACCAGCTCCAACACACTGCCATAGGCGGCCGGCTCCGGCTCCTGCCCAGACACATAAGCGTTGTACAGACTGGCAAGGCGCTGAGCCAGCATCGTCCCAGTGAAGCCATCCATCACTAAATGGCTCGTGTACTGCACCCATAGATGATGGTCCTGGCCTAGGCGGAACACGACACAGAACCAAAGTGGACCGTCGTGCAAATTCTCTCGCTTGCCGAGTTGATCGCCCACCCAGCGCTCGGCCGCAGCGCGCGGCGCGGGCTCGTCGCTGAAATCCAGATACTGTAATTCTCCTGGATATTCCGGCAGCACGACTTGCTCAGGCAAGCCGTCGTGCTCACGGATACATAACCGCAGCGTATCGAACTCCCGCGTGATCTGCCGGTTTGCTTGCATTAGCAGGGTCGGATCCAAGGGTCCGAATAATTCCAATGCCTCTGACAGCATCAACATCTTGTCGACCTGCAACTTGCTGCCAATCCACAACCCCCGTTGCGCACGGGTCAAGGGAAATGATGATGGAGTGTCCGCATGCATGACGTGCCTCTCGGGTTGATCGAAACGTGCATGAACAACGCACTGCGCGCCAGGAACGAACATGCGCAGATGCGTCGATTGATTGAATGAAACACCAAGCAGGATGCCTTCTTATAACGTCAAAAAACCGGCGAGATCGAACTTTGACGGGATAAAAAGACGCAAAATGTGATGGCATTCCATTCACTGTCATGAACACAATGGATCACGCAGCGCGGAACTTTATAAGTTAATGCTTGCCTTCAAAAACCGGCAAGAATCACGCTTCGTTGTTTGATGCGAATCCAGGCCGCCGTCCTGCGACGCAAGTCAAAATTTTGACTCCAACAAACGCATCAACGCCTCCCCCTGGCGAACCACCACGCCACCACACCGCGCCATCGGTGTCCATCTGGCGTCGTGTCCGCAGCTTCCGGGAACGCTTTGCTTGTCCGCCATGCGCATGCGTTTCGCGAGCGGCGGCGTGCCCAGCGTGCGCGTCGATGGCGACACCGAATGCCCCACTGCAGAGGAGAAATCCTATCGATGAATTTTGTGCAGTTCGCTATGGCATACGCACGCGCGGTGCCGTGATCTGCTGCGATCAGACCAATGGCGCGTCGGACAGATAGGTGTAGCCGGTGAGGCCAGCTTCAAGCGCATCGCGCAGTTCCTGCGCGCACGCGTCCGACAATTGCGCCGCCGCAATGCGCCCGGCGTAGACAGCACGCAACGTATCCAGGTGATAACCGACATAGTCGAGCATCACGTCGGTGGTGTCGCCGCGGCGCTGTTGGGCAATGCGATAGCCCGTTCCCTCCAGTGCGACTTCCACTGCATCGGTGTCGCCGAACAGGTTGTGGATGTCGCCGAGGATCTCTTGGTAAGCACCGACCAGAAAAAAGCCGAGCCGGTAACTCTGCCCGTGTTTCAAGGCGTGCAAAGGCAAGGAACTGTCCAGACTCTCGTTCTCGACATAAGTCTTGACCATGCCATCGGAATCGCAGGTCATGTCGGCGATGATGCCGCGACGCTGCGGCGCCTCGTCGAGCCGCTCGATCGGCACGATCGGGAACACCTGATCGATCGCCCACACATCCGGAATCGATTCGAACACGCTGAAGTTGACGAAATATTTATCGACCAGGCGCTCGTTGAGCTCGTCCAAAATCGGGCGGTGGCTCTTCTCCTGCGAACTCAACCGCGCACGCACACCATGCGCGATGGCGTAGAACAGATCGTCGATACGTGCGCGCTGGGCCAGGTCGATCTGGCCTAACGCATAGGCGCTCAGCCCTTCGGCATGGAAATGCTGTGCCTCCTGGAACAGCTCCACCGCCGGACGCTGATCCAGCTCGGCATGAATCTCGCGCATGTGGCGGATTGCCGCCGGCTCGTCGTCGTGTACATCCGGCACGCGGCCTTCCGGTGCCTGTTCGACCTCCGAGACGTTGGCAATCAGCACCGCGTGGTGCGCGGTCATCGCACGACCGCATTCGGTGACGATGCGCGGCGGCGCCAAACCATGCGCTTCGCACGCACTGGCCAGCGGCTGCACGATGTTGCTGGCGTAGGCATGCAAGCCGTAGTTGATCGAGCATTCGCTGCGCGAGCGGGTGCCCTCGTAGTCGATGCCCAAGCCACCGCCGACGTCAACGTGGCTGATCTTCGCTCCCAGCTTGGACAGCTCGACAAAGTAACGGGTCGCCTCGCGCATGCCGTTGGCGATGTCACGCACGTTGGAGATCTGCGAGCCCATGTGGAAGTGCAGCAGGTTCAACGTATCGGCATACTCGGTACCGCGCAGCGTCTTCCACAGATCCAGCAACTGCCGTGGCGCCAGCCCGAATTTGGCCTTGTCGCCGCCACTGTTCTGCCACTTGCCCGCCCCCAGCGAGGCCAGACGCATGCGCACGCCCAGACCCGGACGCACGTCCAGCGCGCGTGCTTCGTCCAACACCAATTTCAATTCGGACGGCTTCTCGATGACGATGAAGGTCTGCAAGCCCAGCTTGCGGCCGATCAACGCCAGACGAATGTACTCACGGTCTTTGTAGCCATTGCACACGATCAACCCACCCGGACGCGACAACGCCAGCACCGCCATCAATTCCGGCTTGCTGCCTGCCTCCAGGCCGAAGCCCTCGCCCTGATGACTGGCCAACGTGCCAGCCACGCCGCGGTGTTGGTTGACCTTGATCGGATACACCGCCGTGTAGCCGCCGGCATAGTCCCAATCGGCCTGCGCCTGGGCGAAGGCGGCCTGCAACTTGCCCAGACGTTCGCCGAGGATATCGGGGAAGCGCACCAGCATCGGCAATTTGGCCCCCGCCGCGCGTGCGGCGTCCACCACGTCCGGCAGCACGATCGTCACCCCGTCGGCGCCCTGCGGCCGCACCACCATCCGACCGGCCGTATCCACATCGAAATACCCATCGGCCCAGTGCGGGATCGAATAGGTTTTACGGGCCTGGTCGAGGGACCAATCGCTCATCGTGGCGGCTCGGTTGACGGAAAAAGGGCGTGGATTGTAACCCCTGCTACGCGTTGGGTCCGTTACAATCCGCGCCGATCCAACACCCCTTTCTCGGCACGCGCTCGGGAATGGGAAGCTGAGCGCCAGACGTTGCACATGCACGCGGCGGCGCTTGTCCTCCCATCTCCAGCGCTTCGCGCCACTGTTTTCTCCCTCACCAAGGGCGAGGATCGCCTGCATTTTTCCAAGGACACCGCATGAGCGCCAACGACACCTGGTACATCGAACACTTCCAGCCCACCGGCTCGGCCATCGGCTATCGCATCACCGGCAAACTGGACGAAGTGCAGTCACCGTTCCAGAAGATCGAAATCTACGACACCACCGACTGGGGCAAGCTGATGGTGATCGACGGCGCGGTGATGCTGACCACCCGCGACAATTTCTTCTACCACGAAATGATCAGCCATCCGGCGCTGTTCACCCATGCCGGGCCCAAGCGCGTGGTCATCATCGGCGGCGGCGACTGCGGCACCCTGCGCGAGGTGCTCAAGCACCCGAACGTGGAGCACGCAACTCAGTGCGACATCGACGAACAAGTCACGCGCATGGCCGAGAAATATTTCCCGGAACTGTGCGAATCCAACAACGACCCGCGCGCCGAGTTACTGTTCGATGACGGCATCGCCTACATGGCCAACTGCCCAGCCGGCAGTGTGGACATCGTCATCGTCGATTCCACCGATCCGGTCGGCCCGGCCGAGGGATTGTTCAACAAGGCCTTCTACGCGAGCTGTTTCAAAGCGCTGAAGGACGACGGCATTCTGGTGCAGCAATCCGAATCGCCACTTGCGCTGCTGGACCTCATCAAGGAAATGCGCGGGGAGATGAGCAAGGCCGGCTTCGCCAGCTTCCACACCGTGCCGTTCCCGCAGCCGTGCTACCCAACCGGCTGGTGGAGCGTGACCATGGCGCGTAAACAAGGCGGCTTCGACTTCCGTCACCACGACGCGGCGACCAAACCGTTCGCCACCCGCTACTACAGCGCACACCTGCACACCGGCACCCAGGTGCTGCCACCGTTCGTGGCCGAGGCCTTGGGCGGCTGAGCGCCACGCGCACCTCATCGAGCTTGAACGGCTCGATGACGGCCATGACCACCTTCATGCCGTCTTCTCCAATCGCAATCCACTCAGGGTAAGGCGGTTGCACGATGCCCGGCCGTCGGGTTCAATGGCCCGACACCTCCATCGCCGGAATTTTCCGACAGCGCGTCGCGCCCGTGACCGATGGCCCCGAAACGCCGGGTACTGCAATCTGGTGCCACTTGCCGGAGTACAACCATGATCGATCTCAACCATCTCGACGACCTCGCCCGCCGCCTCAGCGACTTGGTGCCACCAGGCCTGCGCCAATCCCGCGATGAACTGCAAAACACCTTCAAGAGCGCGCTGCAGGCCGGGCTGAGCAAACTCGACCTGGTCACCCGCGAAGAGTTCGAAGTACAGCGCGCGGTACTGCTGCGCACACGGGAGAAGCTCGAAGCGCTGGAGCGCACCGTCGCCGCGCTGGAAACCGCGCACAGCGCGCAGACCCCCTCCTCCAACACCTGACCAACCACTGCCATGAGCCTGGCGCTGGTGCACAGCCGTGCCCGCGCGGGGGTGCTTGCGCCTCCGGTTCGGGTCGAAGTCCATCTCTCCGGCGGCCTGCCGGCAACGCAGATCGTCGGCCTGCCGGAAGCCGCCGTGCGCGAATCGCGCGACCGCGTGCGTGCCGCCATCCTCTGCGCACAATACGCGTTCCCGGCACGACGGATCACCGTCAATCTGGCACCGGCCGATCTGCCCAAAGAAGGCGGCCGCTTCGACCTGCCGATCGCACTGGGCATCCTCGCCGCCGCCGGCCAACTCGATCCACAGGCACTGGACCAGTACGAATTCCTCGGCGAACTGGCGCTCACCGGCGAACTGCGCCCGGTCGATGGCGTCTTGCCGGCCGCGCTGGCCGCCGCGCAAGCCGGGCGCACGTTGATCGTGCCGGCGGACAACGGCGCGGAAGCGGCGTTGGCGCAACACGTGCGCGCATTCACCGCACGCACCCTGCTGGAAGTCTGCGGATTGTTGAACGGCAGCAAGACCCTTGTGAGTTGGCAAAGTCAACGCAACTAGGCAAAGAGGATGCAACTCTCATAGCACCGCGCTGATCTGCAACTGCTGGCCAGCGAAAGCTATTGCGAGGCGCCGTGATCAACCTGGCAGCCGCAGTGGTTGCGAGCCGCACCACGCTGGCGCTGACGTGGAGGCGGCGGGTCCGCCGCCTCGGCTTGCCATCAGCACGCTGAATCTGTCTTGCGCACCAGCACTCGCCGCTGGACAAGTGGCAGCGAACCGGCGCGCCCGTAGACGTGCCGCCGAAGTCAGTCCGCTGCCGCAGTGCCGCTTCCAGCGGCTTGATTCTGCGAGGCCTGAAAGGGTCGCCAGCAGTCGCTGCTGACCTGGCCGAGGATAAGATGGTCGGCTTCCTCGACGCGCAGCACCCGGTACTACGGGAGGTTCAGGATGCTCGCGGGCATTGTCAGACCCGCCGCATAGATTCAAAGAGGTGATCGCCGTAAGCCATGCTGCTACACAGACATACTTCAATCGGCCTTGCGCATAAGCTCGTAGGCGATCATGGCAACGGCTCCCAGGCATTGACAATGGGAACTCCCGTGGGTTCAAAATCAGAGACGTTGCGCGTGACTACCGTCATGCCATGCACCAACGCCGTCGCCGCGATGAGCGCGTCGCGCTCGCCACGCTTGTCAGGTACATGCAGCCGAGCGCAGCGTTGCGCCACAGCGGTATCGACTGGCAATGTGCGCCCGGAGAACTCAGGCAGTACGTGTTGTTCTAGCCAAGAGCGCAGCATGGCGCCCTGAGTGGCATCCTTACGTTCGATCGACAGGACGCCAAGCTCCAGCTCCATGACGGTGATGGCCGATATGAAGAGATCGGCGGCATCGGCGCTTTCCGCCCAAGCCGCCACATTCGCATCCGCTTTGCCGAGCCGCACCTTGCGCAACTCAGATAGCACGTTGGTGTCGAGCACGTACATCACGAAAGATCAGCCGGCCGGGCCGCAATCGTCACACGCGGTGGCTCGAACTCGATGTCTGCAACGCCCGGCATCGCCAGTGCATCGGCAATGTTGCGCCGCTGCCTGGTCAGCCGTTGGTAGTCTTCAAAGCTCAATAGCACGTGCGCAGGCTTGCCGCGGTCCGTGATAAACACCGGGCCGCTCCTGGTGGCCTTTTTTGCCCGGGTCACGTCTTGGTTCAGTTCCCGACTGGACAAGGTTGTGATGGTCATAAGGCACCTCTCGAATTAGAGCTTTGTAGTTACGTTACTACAAAAAAACTTGAGAGGCAACGACGCGACATCCCCCCATCCTGAGTAGCAGTCGGGTTTAGAGTCCGGGGTTGATGATATCTCTGTTGGCCAGCTGTTGTGCATAGGCGGCCGGTGTCATACCGCCGATTGCTTTCTTGGGCCGATCTTCGTTGTACTCGCGTCGCCACCGAAAACTTGAGAGGCAACGACGCGACATCCCCCCATCCTGAGTAGCAGTCGGGTTTAGAGTCCGGGGTTGATGATATCTCTGTTGGCCAGCTGTTGTGCATAGGCGGCCGGTGTCATACCGCCGATTGCTTTCTTGGGCCGATCTTCGTTGTACTCGCGTCGCCACCGTTTCGATGTCGTTGCGTGCATGCAGCAGTGTTGGGAACCAATGTTCGTTGAGGCATTCGTCGCGTAGGCGGCCATTGAACGATTCCACGTAGGCGTTCTGGTTTGGCTTGCCCGGTTGGATCAGCCGTCACTGCACGCCACGATCATGCGCCCAGGCGACCATGGCCTTGCCGCAGAACTCCTTGCCATTGTTCGTGCGGATCATCTTCGGCAGGCCACGACTGTGCGCTAGTCGCTCCAGTACGCGTGCCACACCATGGCCGGAGATGGCGCGCTCCACCTCGATGGCGACTGACTCGTGTGTCGCATCGTCCACGATCACCAGGCACTTGATCGCCCGGCCTTCGGCAGTGCGGTCGAACACGAAGTCCATCGACCACACCTGGTTGGCCTGCACTGGCCGCAGCAGCGGTTGACGCTCGCCGATCGGCACCTTTTTGCGCCTGCGGCGGCGGACCTGCAGCTGCTGCTTCGGAAAAACGCTTCTTCACGTCCAATCTCCTCGGGATAGGGAATTGGACTCCAAACCAAGGTGCTACTCAAACTGGGAGGGACGTCGGATCGCGACTCATACGGGGCTGGCCTCCGCGAGCACGGCGGCGCGGAACTTGTCGGGCAGCCCATTGGGCGTCAGTACATCCACCGGCACGCCGAGCAACTTGCGCAGCTCGATGCGAATGGCGCTGATGTCGAACAGCGTCGTATCGGGCGTCGGGTCGATCAGGAGATCGAGGTCACTGGTGTCCGTGTCCTGGCCGCGTAGCACGGAACCGAAGACCCGCGCGGTGCGACCGCGGTGCGACTCGACCACCTGCCGGATGGCGGCTCGGTTTGAGGCCAAGGCTTCCGAGGGCTTCATAGGGTTCTCCAACAACGAAATCCGATTTCAACGTAGATCAATGCCAAGCCGAAAACAACAGCAAAATCCGGTTTTACGACAAAATGACGAAGGACGGTTCAGGCCCCAGAAACACACTCAAATCCGGATACCCAAAAGAACTTCTGAGCAGGCCCGGCGCTGCTCAAGCGCCACGCGGGTTGAGCGGCCATCACGGCTCCGCGTCCGGCATGCACAGGATCGCTCAGGCGGCAGGCCATGGGTATCGGAGATCGCAGCGTCGTGGGGTCAGGATTTCCCTACTCCCCAACCTAAAGGCACGCTGGAGATCGACATCAGCGACGCCGGTGCGGCGGCAGGCACCGGCGCGCACGATCCATTGGGTGCACGCCCTGCAGGCGGCGTTCTATACCGATGGGCAGAGCCTTTCCGATCAGGACACGCTGGCGGGCATTGCGCGCAAATGGGTTGGACGCGGACCGCGCGGTGACCGAGTTCACCGACGGCACAGCAGGCCTTCGCCTGGGCACGGCGCCTGGCCGTGAGCAGCTATCCGACGCTGCTGTGGTTGCACGGCAACGACGTGCAACCGCTGCCCGCCACCGGCAGCACGCCGGATGCGCTGACGGTTGCGCTGCAAGCACGACTCGCACTGCCGCTCTTTCCAAGCGGAGATTTTGGATGCGCAGCAAGCGCGAGCAGTGGGTGGGGTATGTGCAGGCGTGGCAGGTCAGCGGGTTGAGCCAGGCAGCGTGGTGTCGTGAGCAGGGGCTGTCGCTGGCCAGTTTCGGGTATTGGCGGCGCAGGCTGGCCTGATGACGGCACGGGAGCTGCTAACATACTGTCGCCGCAGCTCCGAAGACAAGCATCGATGGAAAGAGAGACGCGTTGTATCCCTTGGCTCGGAGTGCTATTGGCGCTGGCCGCTGCGGTGGCGGCCGCAGAGGAGCCGGCATCCACCGGCACCGTCGACCTGCAGCGTCCGGCACGCATCCGCCTGTTCGGGCAGAACGACCGCAAGCTGTGGATGAGGACCAATGCACTGAAGCCGCCGGAGCAAGGGCAATTCATTCGCTTGGAGGGTGCCGGCGGCGGTCTGGCGCGTACCTTCTTCGGCAAGAACGAGACCCAATCGATCGGCATCCCGGAAACAACGGCCGTGCGCACGATGCGGGATGGCAAGATGCCGATGGCCAAGCCCTACTACCGGGAATTCGCGCTCACTCCGGGTCAGCAGATCCACTTGTACGGCAACTACCAGGGCGCATTCCGTTGTGTCCCGGCGTCCGACGTCCACAAGACCGAGCTGGCGCGCAAGATCGCGCCGCCGCCGAACTTGACGCTGACACCCGAGCCGGGCATCGATTACGAGGTCCAGCTTGCGACCGACTGCGCCCTGCAGATTCGCCAAGTGTTGGCTGATGGCCGCGCGGTGCCGGTGCCAAAGGAACGGCAACGCCTGGCGTCGCCGGCGGGCGCGCAGGCCGAAGGGTCCCACGTGTTCGTGTTCTTGTTCGCCCCAGGCAGCGTGCTGTATCGCCTCGTCGGCGAGCCGGCGGATCTGGAATTGCAGAACGATCGTGCCAGCGAGGCCGACGCCTTCGAGGCGCGTATTCAGAAGATCGCGCAGACGCCTGGCGCACAGCTGTGTGTAGTCGCGCCCGCGTTCGATTACCGCAGCCCTCTGTACGACAGGCTCGACGCTGTGCTGAAGCGCCAGGGCGAGGCGACGCCGAGCATCTTCGAGCAGTCCGCCGCGCTGCGCAGCACCATGAAGATCGAAGCAGGCCAGCCGGCGACGTTCGCTGCGGCAGCGTCCTACTGCCAACTCGCAACGGCAGTCGCCTGGCTGACCACGCCCGCCGCGCCGCCCAAGCCGCCTGTCCAATAAGCGCGACCTGCGCGTACACCGATCGCGATCCGGTCCGGCGCCTCGCTCACTGCGCATGTGTGCGTGCCCCGGCCTGCGAGTGGACATGCGCAACCCACTCGGCGCCCGGCGCCTTAGCGCACCTTGTACAACACCGCCGCGCCGGGACGTGGCTCGAACGCCGGCACGGTGCGCTGGCTCAGCGGCTTGCCCTTGGCGTCCCAGACCAGCGTTTCGGTGGGGTATTCGTCCTTGCGGGTCATTGCATCGATCTGCTTGACGATCACCGCCGAGCTGGCAGCCACTTCTGGATTCCATTCGAACACGCCCAGGCGCCCGTAGAACGTAAGCGTCCGACGACCTCTCCTGTACACTTCACGCCTTCACCTAGGGCTTGATTCTGCGAGGCATGAAAGGATCGCCGGCAGTCGCTGCTGACCTGGTCGAGGATAAGATGGTCGGTTTCCTCGACACGCAGCACCCGGCATAAGGGAGGTTCAGGATGCTCGCGGGCATTGTCAGACCCGCCACATAGATTCAAAGAGGTGATCGCCGTAAGCCATGCTGCCATTGCAGCCAAACGGTTCGGCAAACTCATGCAGGACGATCAGGGAGGCCGCTCGCTCATCCATCGGGAAGAACGCACCCTGCGGCTCGCAGTACATCTCGAAGTCGCCCTGCTTCATGCCGCAGTGTTCGCAGTGGTTCATCCAGTACGAGCTTTGCGTGGTCTTGCTGAAATCGACGTGGTAGTGGCGCGAGAATGCTTTGATCCGTGTCGCCACGGCAGGCAGAAGATCTGTGACGTAGTGAACGATGGCTGGCTCATCATACCGACACCACACATCCCGCTCATCATCCTCTTCGTCAGGTTCCAGCGTTTCGTGTCCGGCAGGCAGAATGAAACCATAGACGCTTGTGTGTTCGCTACATTTCCAGCACGGTTTGGTGGTTTTCGCGATGAAGTAGTTACTTGAGCGAACACCTATGTCCGGCTCGCTCGGCAACCATCGCACGAATGCGCCCGCATCTACGCCGTCTGGCACATACCAGAGCTTGCGCTCACCGTCCCAACGGGCACCAAGCCGCTTGGCCTCATCCTTTTCGGCGAAGGGCACTGCGAGGTCGATGCGTGGCATACCGCCTCCTCAATCCAGTCTTTTTGCTTCCCAGCCTTAGCTGGTCAATTTGGTGGCCTTGCCTTCTTCGAACAGCTTTTCTAGCCATCGAATGCCACGAACTCCCGTTCCCCAATCCGCGAGAACGGACTTCTTGCGGTCGATGATGGCGTCCCGTTCTTCGGGCGTTTGCGTTGAGAAGACAATCCAGTATCCGAGCATGATAGGTCAAGTGGTTGAAATGGATGCAGAGGTAGAAGCAAGGCTGTCACTCAATTGAGCCTGTCCTGCAGAAGTGCCAGGTGGTCTATGAGGCGGTGAATCCACAGAGTGAATGCAACTCGTGTAAGGACAGTACAACTCGCAAGCAGGTCCAACATGAATGCGCCCCTAGAGCGAAGTCTAGTCGTGCCTATGCCCAGATCGGACGACGGCACTCAGCACCAAGTCCTCGATGGCGGCTATGAGTTTGGCAACGGCCGGCTCGCTATCAGGCAATCCCGCGATTAGTTCATCCAGCATACGACCAGCCCACGTAGGCGGATGATCTCCAGTGACGGGTGATATTCGCAGAAATATGCAAATTTTCTGCACATTCTTTGACAGAGTTGCCATCCGGCCACGCTCAAGTTTGGAGAGTTGCCCGGCATCTACGCCGGTTCGCTCTGAAACATAACCTATTGTAAAACCTCTATTTTTTCGCGCCAAGCGCATACGCGCGCCAAGTCGCTCCGCGTCACTAGGTGTCTTGAATCGCTCGGCCATATGTGCTAAATTTTTGCATATTATTTGCAAATTGACCACTCATGGCAATCTACGTCGATTCGGAAGCAATTCGCTGGAGGGGCCGTCAGTGGTGTCACATGGTCGCCGACACCCTAGAAGAGCTACATGTCTTTGCAGGCCGCTTGGGCCTGGAGCGTCGCTGGTTCCAGGGCAGCTGCCGCTACCCACACTACGATGTCACCATGGCGGTGCGCTCCAGAGCCTTGCGCATGGGCGCCATCGATGCCGACCGGGCCACGCTGATAACCTGCTGCAAGCAGGTTCGGTCTCAGGTACTGAGCCAGCACTCCGAGAACATATTTCCGTAGCGCCATTCCTCGCGAAGGACTGCAAAATGACACCAGCTCTGCCCCAGCCCCTGCCCCTCTCGCTGCCGCAGTATTTATTGCAATCTCGGCTAACCAATCGGTTTGAGAACAGCCCAGAGGAGTTCGACAACCTTCGCTTCGGCTACTTCGGCGAAACCGGGGGGCTGCTGGCTGCGATCAAGAAGTCTGGCCGAGACAAGCTCACCGAAACACAAAGCGCCTTGGCGGCCGAGGAGCTCGGCGATGCCCTATGGTATTTGATCAGCACAGCGCATTTACTGGGCATTTCCGCCGACGACTTGGGTGAACAGTGCATCCGGAGGCTTCGGCAACGCTTCAAGGACAATGATCGGCCCGCAGTGATACCGGTCAGCTTTCGCCAGATTGATGCCCTGCTCGACACTTACAAGGAAGGCTGGGAAGTAAATCGGATCACAAAATGACACCAGCTCTGCCCCAGCCCCTGCCCCTCTCGCTGCCGCAGTATTTATTGCAATCTCGGCTAACCAATCGGTTTGAGAACAGCCCAGAGGAGTTCGACAACCTTCGCTTCGGCTACTTCGGCGAAACCGGGGGGCTGCTGGCTGCGATCAAGAAGTCTGGCCGAGACAAGCTCACCGAAACACAAAGCGCCTTGGCGGCCGAGGAGCTCGGCGATGCCCTATGGTATTTGATCAGCACAGCGCATTTACTGGGCATTTCCGCCGACGACTTGGGTGAACAGTGCATCCGGAGGCTTCGGCAACGCTTCAAGGACAATGATCGGCCCGCAGTGATACCGGTCAGCTTTCGCCAGATTGATGCCCTGCTCGACACTTACAAGGAAGGCTGGGAAGTAAATCGGATCACACCAACTTGGAGCACTTGCGTACTCGGCTGGAAACTTGGCCAACATAACCATTACGAAGTTTGAAGCGATGAGTCCGCCCCAGCTTCGCGAGCACTTCGGCACTCTGTTCTCAGAGTGGGCTATTACGTGTGCGTGTTTTGATCTGCGCACGGAAGACATCGCACGCGGCAACTTGGAGAAGATCTCAAGCCGTTGGCCCGGTGACGAACCAGTGTATCCGGATTTCTTCGACTCTGACGAGCGTTTTCCGGATTACGAACAGTTCCCTCGGAAATTCGACATAGAGTTCATTTCCCGCGACGGCTATGTCGTTCAACGCCTCAACGGAGTGTTCATTGGCGATCGACTAACGGACAATAGCAATGAGAAGGATCATTACCGATTCCATGACGTCTTCCACCTTGCGTACATCGCCTATCTTGGATGGTCGCCGGTCACCCGAGGCTTGCTCAAGCGCAAGCGCAAGTCTGACCCGCGCACAGATGAGAATGAGGATGGCGCGAGGGCGATGATCATCGAGGAAGGTATTGCGAACTGGATATTCAATCATGCCAAGCGATTTGACTTCTATAAAAATGTCCAAATTGGCAAGCTGGACTACAGCCTACTTAAGCAGATTCAGAACATGGTCGAGGGCTATGAAGTTGCGCGCTGCAAACTCTGGCAATGGGAATTGGCAATTCTCAAAGGCTTGGAGGTATTTGGTCTGCTACGGCAGCATGGTGGCGGAACAGTGACCATTGATATGAACCAGCACACCATAACCTTCAGCCCACTCGTGTCTAAGCCATGACTCCTGCCACTTTTGTAAAGGCGCTGGCTGCATTGAGGCTGGACAACGTCTTCAATCCCTATGCAGATGTGTGTGCCATCCATGATCGCGCCGATGCACCCGAATCGCGCCGACGCAACCTGCGCACCTACTTGACCGCATCCGCAGACATCGGAGTGGACACGATCTGGATGGGCCGTGACCTGGGCTATCGTGGTGGACGCCGTACCGGACTGGCACTGACGGACGAATATCATCTGCAGGAATTGGCGAAGCGTTACCCAGGTTGCCAGTCACGTCAGGCCACACGCGGCCCCGCCGTTGCAGAGCGGACAGCGGCCGAGATCTGGGCAGTGCTTAGGGTGATCGAAACGCCGCCGCTTCTGTGGAATGTATTCCCATTCCATCCGCATGAACCCGATAATCCCTTCAGCAACCGTCGTTTCACAGCACGGGAGCTGTGTCAAGTCGAAAAGCTCAATACCTCGCTCATCACCTGGCTGAAGATCCGTCAGGTCGTTGCGATTGGCCAGGACGCCGCGCAATATGCGCAACGCTTCGGCATCAAGGTGATCACCATCAGACATCCCAGCTATGGCGGCATCAGGGAGTTCCGAGCGGGGATGCGGAAGCTGTATCGGCTGCCCGAGAGCGCACTTAATCGCACAGCACAAACTTCGCTCATCTAGGCAGTGCTGGCCGCACGCGCTGGAGTAACGCGTTGGTGGCTGCCACACCGCCGAAGGCGCCCACGTCCAGATGAGCCAAGGTGCTCACACAAGTCAGCACACCCAACGTGTAGCCGGACTCGATGGCCACGAACGCTTGCAGTTGACTCAAGCCGATCAGATTTCCAAGTGCACGGCGGCCGTAATGGTGAGATCGATACACCGCCGTGAGGTCTACCGCCTCACGCTCGGGGTCAAGCTTGAAGCTCAGATGGCTTAGGCAAGGAATATTAGTCGCACGCCCACCGTCGCTTGCGGGCGCATATATGGGCAACTCACCGCCGATCTCGTTATCCAGCACATCGGCCACTTCGTGCAAGCCGAGTTCGTACGCCGATCGAATTTTTCGATCCGCCCGGCTTGCGGGCGCATATATGGGCAACTCACCGCCGATCTCGTTATCCAGCACATCGGCCACTTCGTGCAAGCCGAGTTCGTACGCCGATCGAATTTTTCGATCCGCCCGGGTCTTCGGGTTCTACCCCGATATCACGGACGGTTGTAAAAGAGCTGCAACTTTCTGATCCTGCTTGGCCGCCCTTCGCCGCATCCTTGGGTTGTGGCGTCGCTCGATGTAGTCAAACACATCCGCCCGTGCTGCATCCAGTGTGTGGTAGCTCGTTCGATAGATGCGCTCACGCTTGAGCAGTCCAAAAAAGCCTTCGCAGGCCGCGTTGTCGCCGCAATGCCCCACTGCGCTCATTGAGCAGATCAGCCCGTTAGCCGCGAG
>NZ_JZIM01000019.1:0-48366 GCF_000963215.1 Xanthomonas sp. MUS 060 | reverse complement strand
CGTACTGGATCGGCAACGGTGCCAGCGGATCGGCTTCGCCACGTGCGAACGCCCGATACAGCGCACTCAACTCGTTGATCAAAACCCCCATCGACCACCCGTCCGACACGATGTGGTGCATCGTGACGAAGAGGACGGACTCGTCATCGGCAAGGCGTATCAGCCGACCACGGATGAGCGGGCCATGCTCCAGCGTAAATGGTGCCTGTGCCTCCTCGGCCAATAGATAGTTGCTGCAGCATCGTCTCGCGTTCGGATACATCGCGCAGATCGTGATCGATCCGATGGAAGCCAATGTCCTCAGCAGAAATGTGCTGCAACGTCTGCCCATCGACCAGCACGAAGGTCGTGCGCAGCGACGCATGTCGGGCCACGATACGGTCCAATGCACGCTGCAACGCCTGCGTATCCAATGCCCCACGCAAGCGCAGGCCACCACTGACGTGATAGTCGTGCGCAGCGACGCATGTCGGGCCACGATACGGTCCAATGCACGCTGCAACGCCTGCGTATCCAATGCCCCACGCAAGCGCAGGCCACCACTGACGTGATACGCTTGGCTGACGCCCTCGAACTGCGACCGACAGGAACCAGAGCCGTTGCTGCGCAAACGACAGCACCCGCGGTGCATCCGGCTCCAGCGGCACGATCGGCGGCAAGATCGCGCTGGACGAGGACGCCACACAAGCGGCAAGGTCTTGCAACGTCGCATGCGTAAACAGCTCGGCCACGCCAATCTCGACACCCAATTCCTTGCGCACACGCGACAGCACCCGCGGTGCATCCGGCTCCAGCGGCACGATCGGCGGCAAGATCGCGCTGGACGAGGACGCCACACAAGCGGCAAGGTCTTGCAACGTCGCATGCGTAAACAGCTCGGCCACGCCAATCTCGACACCCAATTCCTTGCGCACACGCGATTGCGACCCGCACCGCCAGCAGCGAATGTCCACCGAGCGCGAAGAAGTTGTCCTGCCGACCCGCACCGCCAGCAGCGAATGTCCACCGAGCGCGAAGAAGTTGTCCTGCCGCCCGCGATGCTCTCTAGACCCAATAGATCGCACCAGATGCTCTCTAGACCCAATAGATCGCACCAGATCGCCCGCGGCGATGGTTTGTTCAATCGCGCCCTGTGGCGCTTCATACGCACGCGCCGCATAGGCTGCGGCATCCGGTGCGGGTAACGCCTTCCGATCCAGCTTGCCGTTCGGGGTCAGCGGCAGACGATCCAACTGCACATACGCCGCCGGCACCATGTAGTCCGGCAGCGCGGCGGACAGCCAGCTACGCAATACCTCCACGCTCAGATGTTCGGACGTCGCACACTCGGCACCGACCCAATACGCCACCAGACGCTTATCGCTGCCCGTGGCATCCTCCAGCGCCACCACCACGCACTCGCGCACATCCGCATGCGCGCTCAAGCGTGCCTCGATCTCGCCCAATTCGATGCGGACACCACGGATTTTAACTTGGTCATCGTTACGTTCGACAAAATCGATCGTGCCGTCGGCACGCCAGCAACCCAGATCGCCACTGCGATACATCCGCGCCATCGGCTCCTCACTAAACGGATCCGCCAGGAAGCGCTCGGCAGTCAAATCGTCGCGATTGAGATACCCGCGCCCCACACCATCGCCTCCGATATACAACTCACCCACCACTCCAACAGGAACCGGGGCACCGTGTGCATCGAGAATGTAAATGCGCGCATTGGGTATCGGACGACCGATTGGCATCCCCTCCGATGCAAAAATATCCTTGATAACGCCATCGACAGCAACGTCTGTAATTTCGGCTGGCCCATAGCTATTTACAAATACATACTTCTCTCCTCCTGAAATCCAAGAAGAAAGACGATTTCCTTTTATTTTTTCCCCACCAAGTACGATATAACGAAGCTTATCCAGCGAAAATTTCTCACTTATCGACTCCCCACCCTCCAAGACACCATACAACTGACTTGGCGCACAATTTATCAATGCAGCGCCAGTCGTCTGAAGAAGGTCGAGAATACTGGATCCGACCATCACACCTGGCGGTGCCAACACGACAGTACAGCCAACAAATAATGGCGAAATAATATTCTTAAGCGTCAAATCAAAAGAAAAAGAAGAAACAACCAACACCTTATCGCCACGCCTTAAATAGCCAATGGCATAGTGATGATATAAGTTGACACACCCGCGATGCTCGATCATCACACCTTTAGGCGTTCCGGTCGATCCCGATGTATAGATCACATAGGCTAGATGCCGCGCAGTGAGACTAATGGCATTGCGGTCCGGATTACTATCGGGCAAGTGTGCCCAGCGCTCGCTATCGGCCTGCAAATCGACAATAACGGCCAAGGCGGCACGCTCCTCGATCAAGCGACGACTTGCGGTCTGCGTCAGCACCGCCATCGCGCCGCAATCGGCGAGCATGTAGGCCAGTCGCTCTGGTGGATAAGCTGGATCAAGCGGCACATACGCACCGCCGGCCTTCAGTACCGCGAGCAACGCGACCACCATCTCCACACTACGCTGCACGCAGATCGCCACGCGCTCGTCCGGGCCAACGCCCAGCCCGCGCAGGTAATGCGCCAACCGGTTGGCACGTTGATTCAACTCGCCATACGTCAGCGACAGCTCGTCCTGTACTACCGCGATGGCCGCTGGATCGCGCGCCACTTGGGCCTCGAATAACTCATGCACACAGGCATTACGCGGATAATCCGTTGCTGTCGCATTCCACTGCCTCAGCATCTGATGGCGCTCGACCTCGTCCAGCAACGGCAAACGATCCACCGCCTGATATTCAGCACCCTCGGCCACCATTGCATTCAATAGATGGCGCCAATGCCCCATCCACCGCTCCAGCGTCGAACGCTCGAAAAGTGATGAATCAAAATCCAGAACAAAACCTATCTTCCCCTCACATTTCACAGCTTCTAGTACAAGGTCAAGTGCTGCAGCACCAGCAATCGGAGGATGACAAAAGTGAGCGAGATGCAAACCACCCCAAGAAACAGGCGCGATCTCATCATCGCCAACCAAAACATTCAAGGCATCGCCAAATTCACGTGGATTTTGAAATACGAACATAGCCTGAAAAAACGGCGAACGACTTTCCTCACGATGAGGATTAAGCCGTTCGACAAGCTCACAAAACGGAAAATCTTGATTCTCCATTGCACGTCTGACACGACTACGCACTCTGCGCAGTAGCTCCACGACGGTAAGGCCAGTATCGAAATCAGCCCGCAAGACGACCTGATTAAAGAAAATCTTGATTCTCCATTGCACGTCTGACACGACTACGCACTCTGCGCAGTAGCTCCACGACGGTAAGGCCAGTATCGAAATCAGCCCGCAAGACGACCTGATTAAAGAAAGGCCCGACAACATCAGACCATTTCTTTCTACCACGAGCCGGCATCGGCGATCCAACATGGAAATTATCCTGACCCGTAATCCGACGCAGAAAAATGAAATACGCTGCCAACAAAACCACGTAAATCGAGACATGACATCGACCTGAAAGGTCATTCAACTTCCTAGACAACTCCATGTCTAAAGCCAAGTAAATAGCATCGCGCTGCTTCACATGAAACAACGCACGCGGTTTACTTGCTGTAAAATTCAAGGATGGAATTTCATCAGAAAGAAGATTCTCCCAATAAGAAAACTGCCCTCTCCCTCCATCCCCATTCAGCCATTCACGTTGCCAGAGAACATAATCGAAATAACACAATTCCGGGACACTCTCACAGAAGGCCACCGGATGCGATGGCGCAATATTTACATACCCCCTCATAATAACGCCAAGCTCTTCAATCAAACGCCAAAACGACCAACCATCCACCACAAGATGATTGAACGCCATCAAAATAACGCTTTCCTGCGCATTTATGCGATAAATACCGACTCTAAATAATGGAGCAAGCGTGAGATCGAAAGGCCGAATGGCATCTTTTTTTACCATAACATCAAGAGCCGATGGATCAAGTTCAGACACATCTATCACTTGAATTTGCGTCCGAGCAAAAGGCTCGCTTTTTTGCTCTGGCTCTTGACCTACCTCACGAAAACGCGTGCGTAACATCGCATGACGCCTTGTCAGCTCCGCAATCGCCTGATCGAATAGATCAAGATCAACTTCACCCAAAAGACGCGCGAAAAAACTGATGTTGTAATTCCCCTGCAACTCCGGTTGCAGCTTGTACAAAAACCATAAAGCGCGCTGATTTGCAGACAATGGAAACCAGGCGTCATCATTTTCACCATCATGATTAGTTTTGCAATCAGTCATCGTAGCCATCAGTTCGACTCCTTCCATTCCATGCTCGTAAAGTTGAATTTCTTTTAAAATACGAACTTCTATCGATGGCCAAAGCCACCTTTTAATAATTTTTTAATAGCCCATTTTGGCAGACAAAGAAACTAAGATACCGCAGCCCCCCTACCTGCACCAGAGTAACGAGGCAAATTCACGAATATAAAAATGTTAACTTGCACATAGTTAGGAATTTTTCTAACCAGCGGCAATGCCGATGGCATTCAGCGCATCGCTTTGCGTACCTTTTGGCAGGCAAAGACCCAATCGATGTCCCCGACTATAGATACTGGATCATCAGTTACGCTGCTTGCAGGTGCTTGCTCCAGCGGCATTGCCCTGGAATGCAAGCTAGCCATGTTCGAACCACCATCGCTAAGGAAACGCGGCCGGAGGATAAAGAGTGCAAACAGTTAATGCCTGTTGCAGGGAAGATGTGCCTGTCACCCAGGCAATACGCCTGAAATACGCAGGAAACAGCGAAAAACCGAGGATCTGAGCGCCCTCAGCTCAGTCGATGTGGCTTGCTTCATCTTCCGGCCGCGTTGATCAGAACTTCCTTAGTGGCCGCGGCCAAGCAACAGACGCATTTGCTGGAATCGCTGCGCGGCATGCAAAGCTTGAAAGTGGCCGGTGAAGAATCGGTGCGCCGTTCCACTTACGAGAACTTGCTCAACGACACCGTCAATCAGGACGTGAAACTGGCGCGGATGTCCCTGGGCTCCAGCACGGCCAGCCAGTTGGTGTTCGGCCTGGAGCGCATCGCGGTGATCTGGATCGGCACCCGGTTAGCACTGGATAACGTATTTTCGGTCGGCATGCTGCTCGCCTACCTGGCCTACCTAGCCTACCTGGCCTACAAGGGCCAGTTCGCGATACGCGTGAGCGGGTTGATCGATAAATGGATCGAGTTCCGCATGTTGCGCCTGCATGGCGAGCGGCTGGCCGATATCGTGTTGACTCCACCGGAGGAGCATCATGCACAATCGCACGCACTACCACCCGCCAAGCCACGCATCGAAGTGGAAGGGCTGTCGTTTTGCTACGCCGACGGCGAGCCATGGGTGGTCAAGGACTGCTGTTTCACAATTGCGCCAGGGGAATCGGTGGCCATCATCGCCTTGCTGTCCTTGGCGTTGACGTAGCGTAGGCTGGCTCGCACCAGGTGCACGATGCACAACTGCGTCAGTGCCTTCAGGTACGAACCCCTCCGCCTGATTGCTGATTTCATTGAACATTCCTCTTCCAAAGGGAAAAGGTGTCAACCCAATTCAGGAGGGGTCACACAAACGAAAAAGGCCTCGCATACGCGAGGCCTTTCCGAAATCGTTACCGCACCGTCGCCGCAATCGGTTTGCGACGACGACACAGCAGTGGCGACTTATTTCACCAGCGAAGCAATCGCAGCGCCCAGATCACCAGGAGAACGCACGGTCTTGACGCCAGCGGCTTCCATCGCCGCGAACTTGCCTTCAGCCGTACCCGAACCGCCGGAGGCAATCGCGCCGGCATGGCCCATGCGCTTGCCCTTCGGTGCGGAAGCACCGGCGATGAAACCGACCACCGGCTTGTTGACGTACTGCTTGATGTACGCGGCACCAGCTTCCTCGGCGGCACCGCCGATTTCGCCGACCATGATGATGCCTTCGGTCTGCGGATCTTCGTTGAACAGCTTGAGGCAGTCGACGAAGTTCAGGCCGTTGATCGGGTCGCCGCCGATGCCGATGACGGTGGACTGGCCCAGGCCGGCAGCGGTGGTCTGCTTGACCGCTTCATAGGTCAGCGTGCCAGAACGCGAGACGATGCCGATCTTGCCCTTCTGGTGAATATGGCCGGGCATGATGCCGATCTTGCACTCGCCCGGAGTGATGATGCCAGGGCAGTTCGGGCCGACCAGCACAACGTCCGGATGCTGCTTCAGCACGTTCTTGACCCGCAGCATGTCCAGCACCGGGATGCCCTCGGTGATGCAGACGATGACCTTGATGCCGGCCGCTGCGGCTTCCAAGATCGCGTCGGCCGCGAACGGCGGCGGCACGTAGATCACCGAGGCGTCGGCGCCGGTGCTCTGGACCGCTTCGCGCACGGTGTTGAACACCGGCAGGCCAATGTGGGTGCTGCCACCCTTGCCGGGGGTCACGCCGCCGACGACCTGGGTGCCGTATTCCACCATCTGGGTGGCGTGGAAGGTGCCCTGCTGGCCGGTGAAGCCCTGCACGATGACCTTCGTCTTCTTGTTGATCAAAACAGACATGATTCTTCCTAAGTCTCGTGGAGGGTTCAGGCGGCGACCGCAGCGACGGCCTTCTTGGCACCGTCGTTGATGTCGTCGGCGGGAGTGATGGCCAGGCCGGAGTCGGCCAGCAGCTTCTTGCCCGCTTCCACATTGGTGCCTTCCAGACGCACCACCACCGGCACCTTGACGTCCACTTCCTTGACCGCCGCGATGATGCCCTCGGCAATCATGTCGCAGCGGACGATGCCGCCGAAGATGTTGACGAAAATGGCCTTGACCTTGTCGCTGGACAGAATGAGCTTGAACGCCTCGGTCACGCGTTCCTTGGTGGCACCGCCGCCCACGTCGAGGAAGTTGGCCGGCGCACCGCCGTTGAGCGCGATCACATCCATCGTGGCCATCGCCAGACCCGCGCCGTTGACCATGCAGCCGATGTTGCCGTCCATGGTGACGTAGTTGAGGTCGTGCTCGCTGGCCTTCACCTCGGTCTCGTCTTCCTGCGTTGTGTCGCGCATGGCGGCAAGGTCCTTGCGGCGGAAGGTGGCGTTGTCATCGGAGTTGACCTTGCCATCCAGCGCGTAGAGGTTCTGGTCGTCCAGAATCGCCAGCGGGTTCAGTTCCACCAGCGACAGATCCTTGTCGTTGAACAGCGCGTACAGCCCGCCCATGATGTTGGCCAACTGATTGGCCTGCTTGGCGGTCAACCCCATCTTGAAGCCGATTTCGCGGCCCTGGTAGGGCTGCACGCCTTCGGCGTAGTCGACCACGAGGGTGTGGATCTTCTCGGGCGTGGTGGCGGCGACTTCCTCGATGTCCACGCCGCCTTCGCTGGAGACGATATACGTGATCGACTTCTGATCGCGATCAACCAGCAGCGACAGGTACAGTTCCTTGACAATCTCGCCAGCGGTGGTCACCAGCACCAGATTGACCGGCAGCGCCACGCCCGCAGACTGGTAGGTGGCCATCTTGGTGCCGAGCATCTTGGCCGCAGCGGCTTTGACATCGTCGGTGGTCTTGCAGAACTTCACGCCGCCGGCTTTGCCGCGGCCGCCCGCATGGATCTGAGCCTTGACCATCCAGGGGCCATCGCCCAAGGCATTGGCCGCTTCGACGGCTTCTTCGGGCGTGGACGCGATGCGTCCGGCCGGAACCGGGATGCCGTAGTTGGCAAACAGTTGTTTCGCCTGGTATTCGTGGAAATTCATGCGTCACCGTGGGAGAAGGAACGACCGTCCCGCAGCGACCCGGAGCCTGAATGGCAGCCGGAGACGGTACGGACGGGACGCCTATTGTCGCCGACCCTGGGCGGCGGCGCAAAAGCGCCAGTGCGCCGCCGCCCACCGGCCTAGCGCCACGCATGCGATTGCGCCATCCGTCGGGCTGGCCCGCCCGCACCACGACGACGGGATCGCCATCCCGAAGCCTGCGCCCTCTGCCATCGGCCACGGCAGCGACACCCTATACTCGCGCCGTCCACCGCCCGTCTGGAGTCCAGCTTGGCCACCAGCGCCTCGCTCATCGATCGCATCAAGTCCATCCCCCGCCGCGAACTGTATTTTTTTGCGTTGTACCGGACCCTGGTGTCGGGGTTGATCGCGGCATTGGTGTTCAGCCCACTCAGCACACTGATCGGCGAGCCGCGTTTCCCGCAACTGGCCGAGGAACTGGCCACGCTCTATGTCGTCGTGGCAATGGCGCTGTTGCTATGGGGACGTAACGAACGCTATCTGACCCGAATCGTTTGTTTCAGCACCTTCATCGATATCGTCGCGGCGACCGTGGCCGCGCATGCGCTGCCCAGCGCCAGCGCCGGCATCGCCATGATGCTGCTGTTCAATATCGCCGCCGCCGCCATGATGTTGCGCTTGCGCTGGAGCATGGCGATCGCGCTGACCGCCTCTGTGGCGCTACTGGCGGAATATCTGTGGACCATCCTGGATAGCGGCAACAACAGCCGCAGCCTGGCCGAATTGGCGATGTTCGCCACCAGCTACCTTGCGGTGGCCTACTTCTGCAATCGCATCGGGCGACGCGCGCGCATCAATCAGAGTCTGGCAGAACAGCGCGGTGCGGAGGTGGCGAACCTCTACGAAATCAACGAGCTGATCATCCGCCGCATGCGCACAGGCGTATTGGTGGTCGACGGCCAGAATCGCGTCACGCTAGTTAACGAGGCAGCCTCGTTCCTGCTCGGTGATCACGACAGTCACAGCGATAACGGCCGACTCAACCTGCTCAGTGCCGCGCCGGAGTTGGCGCGTCGCCTGCAACGCTGGCGCAATGGCTCCAACCACGAGGAAAGTCCACTACAACTCTCCCCGGACCAGCCGGAAGTACAGCCACGCTTCGCCCGGTTGTTGGCCGAAGGCGAACTCACACTGGTGTTTCTCGACGACGCCACAGTGGTCTCGCGACGCGCCGAATCGCTGACCCTGTCGGCCATGGGCCGCTTCTCGGCGAGCCTGGCCCACGAAATCCGTAATCCACTGGCGGCCATCAACTACGCCTCGCAGTTATTGGAGGAATCCACGGCAATCGACGATGCCGACCGCCGCCTGCTGCAGATCATCCATCAGCAGTGCCAGCGCACCAACGGCATTGTCGAGAGTGTGTTGGGCTTGGCCCGACGCGAGCGCTCCAATCCGGAGAATCTTGACCTGGGCGCATTCTTGCGCCGCTTCGTGCTGGACTATCAACAAAGCCTGTCCATCGAAACCGACAGCATCGAGGCGATCCTCCCGCAGCAACCCGTGCATGCGTTGGTCGACCCCAAGCATCTGCATCAAATCCTCAGTGCGCTGGTACACAACGCGCTCAAATACGGCCGGGTGATGGAGGAACCGGCACGGGTGCGGCTGCGCGTGTGCATGCAGGAACGCAATGCCATCGTCGACGTGATGGACCGAGGCCCCGGCATTCCCGAGACAGTGGCGGCACAACTGTTCCGCCCGTTCTTCACCACCAGCGAGCACGGCACTGGACTGGGCCTGTATATCGCCCGCGAACTGTGCCGGGCCAACCAAGCGCGCCTGGAGTACGTTCCGGTCCCAGCCGGAGGTGCCTGCTTTCGCGTCGCACTGCCAGGACCGCACGCGATGCTGGCACGGTGAAAGGAAAGGTGAGAATCGCTTCGCCAGCACACCACCAACGCCGCTAAATTGGCGGACTCGCTCTACCTCCACCATCAACACTCTTTTTACGCATGAACGAAACACGAAGCGCCCTGATCGTCGACGACGAGCGCGACATCCGCGAGCTACTGGTCCTGACCCTGGGCAGGATGGGCCTGCGCATCAGCACCGCCGCCAATTTGGCCGAGGCGCGCGAATTACTGGCGAGCAATCGCTACGACCTGTGCATCACCGATATGCGCCTGCCCGACGGCAACGGCATCGAACTGGTCAGCGAGATTGCCAAGCATCACCCGCGCACACCGGTGGCGATGATCACCGCCTTCGGCAGCATGGATCTGGCGGTGGAGGCGCTGAAGGCCGGCGCGTTCGACTTCGTCAGCAAGCCAGTCGATATCCAGATTCTGCGCGGCCTGGTCAAGCACGCGCTGGAGCTCAACAACGCAACGCGCGTCGCCGCACCCGCCCCGGCGCCCGAACATGCCAACCGCCTGCTCGGCGCATCGGCGGCGATGGAGGCGCTGCGTACCACCATCGCCAAGGTGGCGCGCAACCAGGCGCCGGTCTATATCCTTGGCGAATCGGGCGTGGGGAAGGAGCTGGTGGCCCGCACCATCCACGAACAAGGCGGGCGCGCGGCCGGCCCGTTCGTCCCGGTGAACTGCGGCGCGATCCCGGCCGAATTGATGGAAAGCGAGTTCTTCGGCCATAAAAAAGGCAGTTTCACCGGCGCGCATGCCGACCAAGCCGGCCTGTTCCAAGCCGCGCACGGCGGCACCTTGTTCCTGGACGAAGTGGCCGAGTTGCCATTGCCGATGCAGGTCAAGTTGCTGCGCGCGATCCAGGAAAAATCGGTGCGCCCGGTCGGTGCCGCCACCGAAGTGCCTGTGGACGTGCGCATCCTCTCGGCCACACATCGGGATCTGGCCGACTTGGTCGCCGAGGGCCGCTTCCGCCACGACCTGTACTACCGCATCAACGTGATCGAACTACGCGTGCCACCGCTGCGCGAGCGCGCCGACGACCTGCCGCACCTGGCCGCAGCGATCCTGTCGCGGCTGGCCAAGAGCCATGGCCGCCCGCCCCCGTTACTCTCATCCCCAGCACTGGATGCCCTGAGCGGCTATGCCTTCCCCGGCAATGTGCGCGAATTGGAGAACATCCTCGAACGCGCCCTGGCAATGGCCGACGACGATCAGATCGATGTCGCCGACCTGCGCTTGCCACAGCCCGGCAACAGCGCCCGGGCGGCGGCCGAAGCCGCCCCAGCACTGCCGCCCGGCGTGGTCGACATCGACCCCGGTTCCTCGGCGCTGCCCTCCTATATCGAGCAACTCGAACGTGCGGCGATCCAAAAAGCGCTGGAAGAAAACCGCTGGAACAAGACCCGCACTGCCGCGCAACTCGGCATCACCTTCCGCGCGCTGCGCTACAAACTGAAAAAGCTGGGCATGGAATAGACCCAGCGAGCCGATCCTCGCAACACAACAGCATCGACACGACGCCGCGCGTTGTCATCGACGCCATCAGGCATCACAGACGTGCAACCCATGTTGGGCAAATAAGAGGTCGGAGCGGCGCACTGTCGCGCACCGCCCCACTGCGCATCAATCCTTGGTGACGCGATTGATCTCGGCCAGACTGGTGATGCCGTTGCGCGCTTTGAGCAAGGCCGATTGGCGCAGATCCTTGACTCCGATCTTCTGCGCGGCAGTGGCGATATCCATCGCGTTGCCGCCCTGCAGCACGATCGCGGCGATCTCGTCGTTCATCGGCATCACCTGATAGATGCCGGTGCGGCCCTTGTAGCCTTCGGTGCATTCTTCGCAACCGACCGGCTCGTACAACTGAACACCCGCGGCGATGTCCGCTTCGGTGAAGCCTTCGGCCAGCAACGCCTTCTCCGGCAATTTGACCGGGCGTTTGCAGTTGTTGCACAGCCGCCGCGCCAGGCGCTGCGCGATCACCAGGGTCACCGAACTGGTGATGTTGTAGGGCGCGATGCCCATGTTCATCAGACGCGCGATGGTCTGCGGCGCATCGTTGGTGTGCAAGGTGGACAGCACCATGTGACCGGTCTGCGCGGCCTTGATCGCGATCTCGGCGGTCTCCAGGTCGCGGATTTCGCCGACCATGATGATGTCCGGGTCCTGGCGCAGGAACGAGCGCAAGGCCGCGGCGAAGGTCATGCCGCGCTTGTTGTTCTGCTGTACCTGGTTGACGCCAGGCAGACGGATTTCCACCGGGTCCTCGGCAGTGGAGATGTTGCGGGTTTCGTCATTGAGAATGCCCAGCGCGGTATACAGCGAGACTGTCTTGCCCGAGCCGGTTGGGCCGGTCACCAGCACCATGCCGTAGGGCTTGTGGATCGCGTCCAGGAACAACTGCTGCTGTTCCGGCTCGTAGCCGAGCTTGTCGATGCCCAACTTGGCCGCACTGCCGTCGAGAATACGCAGCACGATCTTCTCACCGAACAAGGTCGGCAGCGTGCTGACGCGGAAGTCGATCTGCTTGTTCTTGGACAGGTTGAGCTTGATGCGTCCGTCCTGCGGCACGCGCTTCTCGGCGATGTCCAACTGCGCCATCACCTTCAAGCGTGCGGCGATGCGCTGATTGAGCTTGACCGGCGCCTTGGCCACGTTCTTGAGCAGGCCATCGATGCGCAGGCGCACCCGGTAATCGTCCTCGTAGGGCTCGAAATGGATATCAGAAGCACCGCGGCGGATCGCATCGACAAGCACCTTGTTGACGAACTTCACCACCGGTGTGTCTTCGCTCTTGGCGTCCATGGTGGTGTCGCCGTTGCCGTCCTCGTCGCCGCCCACATCGAGGTTGTCCATGCCCTCGTCGTCGCCACCCAACGCACTGCCGAGCACATCGTTGCTGGAATGCCACTGCTCCAGCGTGCGGCGGATCTGGTCCTCGTCGACCAGGATCGGCTCCACCGTGAGATTGGTATGGAACTTGATGTCGTCCAGCGCGCGGGTCTGGGTGGGATTGCTGATGCCCACGAACAGACGGCTACCGCGCTTGAACAGCGGCAGTACCTGGTGCTTGTGCAGCAGTTCCTCGCTGACCAGCTTCATCGCGTTCTGGCTGGCGTCGAACACCGAGGCATCCAGCAACGGCACACCGAATTCCACCGCATTGGCGGCGGCCAACTGCGCGGCGGTGACCAGCTTCTTCTCGGCGAACCATTGCGGCAGCGGGACCCGGGCCTCGCTCGCCTGGGCCATGGCGGTCCGTGCCGCGGCCTCTTCCAGGACCCCATCCTGAACGAGACGGCGGGCGATGCCGGTGATGCCGACGAGATTGGCGGAAGTCAAAGCACTCATATTGGGCCCCATCTATCAAGTCACTAACCAAGGTAAATGTACACCATCAACCAAATGCCACCATAGCAACCCCAAATACACCCCCAAGAGAAAATTCCAATATTAATCCGGAATTAAATTAACCCCATTAATTTCCATGTAAAGCTTGAAACCCCAACACCTCACAAACATCCGTCAATTCCAGAAATAATAAAGGCCCTTGTAGTCAAGGGCCTTTATTGAAACATATATTTACAACTATTACTTTGCAGTACTAGTACAATTAGCAGGCAGGTACTTGGCTGCAATTGTGCTAGTGCAAGTCCAGACAATACTCTCAGCTGGCATCGTACCAGCCGCCAGAGCTGCACCAGCAGAAGAAGGAGTCAGTATGACATTGCCACCACCTGCTGCGGCAGTTGTAGTAACAGTTATAGCTCCAGTATTGGGGTCGATAGCCACAGCTGCAACATTAGGAGTAGCTTTAGTAGGAGCAGTCCAATTATTATTTAAAGTCGCTGCACCAGCAGCCGCGTTTTCGCTTACCACAGGCTTGAGTCCGTCCGCAGCGACAAGTGCTTCACTAACACGAGCCTTAACAACATAATTTTGATAAGCCGGCAATGCAATGGCAGCCAAAATGGCAATGATCGCGATCACGATCATCAATTCGATCAGGGTAAAGCCCTGCTGCTTCTTCATAACAAACCCCTAGAGTATGGCGTAATTAGTGTGTAGGCACTCGCCCGCGGAGCGTTCTCCCCGAGCGCCGCGGCGAAGCGCCACGTACAAGGATCCAAGCAGACTGCGTGCCAACTTTTCGCACTTCGCCGCATGACTCCCCGGACACTATGATGCCCTATTAGGGCAAACGGGAAGTAGCCAAGATCGCGATCCGCGACAGGATGGGCAGGACGCCGCACAGGGGCAAGAACTGACGCGCTGCGTCACTTGGCAATAAATAGCGACGTCCAGCAGCACACGGATGCCAGACGCCACGGAAACCGATACCATGCGGCTCATGTCCGCCCGGGGATGGCCGGACGGGGGAGACGACCTGATGTCCGCAACTCGCAGCGCAGTCAAGAGCGCAGTCAAAAAACAACCGGTCGCGCGCGCTACCAGCCAGCAAGTGCAGTTCGTCTGGGAGGGTAAAGACAAGCGCGGCGTCAAGATGAAGGGCGAGCAGACGGCCAAGAACGCCAACCTGTTGCGCGCGGAACTGCGTCGCCAGGGGATCACCCCCACCGTGGTCAAACCCAAGCCCAAGCCCTTGTTCGGCGCGGCGGGCAGCAAGGTCTCTCCCAAGGACATCGCTTTCTTCAGCCGGCAAATGGCAACGATGATGAAGTCGGGCGTGCCCATCGTGGGGTCACTGGAGATCATCGGCAGCGGGCATAAGAACCCGCGCATGAAAAAGATGGTCGAGCAGATCCGCACCGATATCGAAGGCGGCTCCTCGCTCTACGAAGCGATCAGCCGGCATCCGGTGCAATTCGACGAGCTGTATCGCAACCTGGTCAAGGCTGGCGAAGGCGCCGGCGTGCTCGAAACCGTGCTGGAAACGGTAGCCACTTACAAAGAGAACATCGAAGCGCTGAAGGGCAAAATCAAGAAGGCGCTGTTCTATCCAGCGATGGTGATGGCCGTCGCGCTGATCGTCAGTTCGATCCTACTGGTGTGGGTGGTGCCGCAGTTCGAGGACGTGTTCAAGGGCTTCGGCGCGGAACTGCCAGCCTTCACCCAGATGATCGTGACGGCCTCGCGCTTCATGGTGGCGTATTGGTGGATGATGCTGATCGTGGTGATCGGCAGCATCGTTGGCTTCACCTTCGCCTACAAACGCTCGCCGGCGATGCAACATGGCATGGACCGGCTGATACTGAAGGTGCCGATCATCGGCCAGATCATGCATAACAGTTCGGTGGCGCGCTTCTCGCGCACCCTGGCGGTGACCTTCCGCGCCGGCGTGCCGCTGGTGGAAGCGCTGGATATCGTCGCCGGTGCCACCGGCAACAGCGTCTACGAAAAGTCGGTGCTGCGCATGCGCGACGACGTCTCGGTCGGCTACCCGGTGAACGTGGCGATGAAACAGACCAATCTGTTTCCGCACATGGTGATCCAGATGACCGGCATCGGCGAGGAAGCCGGCGCGCTGGACGCGATGCTGTTCAAGGTAGCCGAATACTTCGAACAGGAGGTCAACAATGCGGTCGATGCCCTGAGCAGCCTGATGGAACCGCTGATCATGGTGTTCATCGGCACCATCGTCGGCGGCATGGTTATCGGCATGTATCTACCGATCTTCAAGCTGGCCTCGGTGGTGGGATAAGGCGCAATGGCATTTCTCGATCAACACCCCGGCCTGGGCTACCCGGCCGCGGCGGGGCTGGGCCTGCTGCTGGGCAGTTTTCTCAACGTGGTGATCCTGCGCCTGCCCAAGCGCATGGAGTGGCAATGGAAGCGCGATTCGCGCGAAATCCTGGAGCTGCCGGACCTCTACGATCCACCGCCCCCCGGCATCGTGGTGGAACCGTCGCACTGCCCGCAGTGCAAGCACCGGCTGGCTTGGTTCGAGAACATTCCGCTGTTCAGTTGGCTGGCCCTGCGCGGCAAATGCCGGCATTGCCATACCCCGATTTCGGTCCAGTATCCGCTGGTGGAGTTGTTGACCAGCCTGCTGGTGGTCGCCAGCGTGTGGCGCTTCGGCTTCGGCTGGCAGGGCTTCGGCGCCATCGTGCTCAGTTGCTTCCTGGTCGCGTTGTCGGGGATCGATCTGCGCACCCGCCTGCTGCCGGACCAACTGACCTTGCCGCTGATGTGGCTGGGCCTGATCGGCAGTATGGACAATCTGTACATGCCGGCCAAACCAGCTCTGCTCGGCGCGGCGGTCGGCTATGTGTCGCTGTGGTCAGTGTGGTGGCTGTTCAAGCAGATCACCGGCAAGGAGGGCATGGGCCATGGCGACTTCAAGCTGCTGGCCGCCATCGGCGCCTGGTGCGGGCTGAAGGGCATCCTGCCGGTCATCATGATCTCCTCGCTGGTGGGCGCGATCCTGGGCTCGGCCTGGCTCGCGGCCAAGGGCCGCGACCGGGCGACGCCGATCCCGTTCGGCCCCTATCTGGCGATCGCCGGGTGGATCACCTTCTTCTGGGGAAGGCAGATTGTGGACACCTACCTGCACTGGTCCGGGCTGCGTTGACGGGGCGGCGGCTTGACTGAGTTCATCGTCGGCCTGACCGGTGGCGTCGCCTCGGGCAAGAGCGAACTCGGCCGCCACTTCGAAGCCAAGGGCATTGTCGTCGCCGACGCCGACGTGGCCGCGCGCGCCGTGGTCGCCCCCGGTCAGCCGGCGCTGGCGCAGATCGTGGCGCGGTTCGGCCCGCAGCTTCTGCGCGAGGATGGGCAACTCGACCGCGCCGCCTTGCGCGAACGGATCTTCGCCGATGCGGCCGCGCGGCGCGACCTCGAAGCGATCACCCATCCGGCCATTCGCCTGCTGTTGCAGCAAACCTGTCGCGAAGCCGATGGCCCATATGCCATCGCCGCCATTCCCTTGCTGACCGAGGTGGGCGCGCGCACGGCCTACCCCTGGCTGGACCGGATCCTGCTGGTGGATGCGCCCGAAGCGTTACAGCACACGCGGCTGACCCAGCGCGATGGCATCACCGCCGATCTGGCCCAACGGATGCTGGCCGCGCAGGCTACCCGCGCGGCGCGGCTGGCGATTGCCGACGACGTGGTGGTCAACGACGGCGCGGCGGCACAGTTGCAGGAGGCCGTGGACGCACTGGATCGGCGATACCGGGCATTGGCGGCGATCAAGGCGGCACGATAGAAGCAGCCCGCGCTGCGCTATATGGCCGTTCGTGACTGCAACAGCAGCCACCGGCCTATCACCGTGTTACGCCGGCTTGAACCACAACGTCGCGACCACGCCCTTGACGGCGCCCGGGCGCACATTGACCTGCCAGCCATACAGATCGCACAAACGGCTGACGATCGACAGGCCGATGCCGCCGCCCTGCGAATGACCCGCGTGAGTGCCGCGATAGCCGCGCTGGAATAACTTGGCGGCGTCCTCCTCGCTGAGACCGGGACCGGAGTCGATCACCTGCACCGCATCGCTCAACACCCGCACCAGCACCTGGCCTTCCTGGGTGTACTTGACCGCGTTGCCGATCAGATTGCCCAGCGCCACCGAGAGCGCCGACTCGGGCGCATCGATGGTCAACCCACGCTCGCCCTCCAGCAGCAACTGCAGTGGTTTACCGCCCAATTGAGCCCGATGCGACTCGATCAGTTGCTCGGCGACCTTGGCGACGTTGCTATGCCCCTGCCCGCGTTCGTTGCGCGACAACAGCAACAACGAACCGATCAAGTCGCTGCACTGCTGTTCGGCACGCTGGATACGCTGCAGCCGTTGCAACACCTTGTCGTCGAGATTGGGACGGGTCAACAGCAGCTCCGTGGCGCCACGGATCACCGCCAACGGAGTCCGCAGTTCATGGCTGACGTCGGCGTTGAACTCACGGTCGCGCTGCACCACTTCAGTCAAGCGCGCCGAGTAATTGTCCAGCGCCTCGGCCAACTGGCCGACCTCGTCGTCGGGGAAGTGCGGCGCCAACGGCTTGGGATCGCTGCTACCGCGATAGGCGCGCAAGCGTGCGGCCAGATCCGACACCGGACGCATCACCCGCGACGCCGACCACCAGCCGATCACCAGCGACAGCGCGCTGAACACCAGCACGGACAGGATCAGGGTGCGCTTGAGCTGCACCTCGCCCTGGATCGTCTGGGTCATATCGTAGGCGAGGAAGAACCACACGTTCGGCGTCTTGCGCACTGCCACTTTGTAGGCGAACGCTTTGCCGGTCTCGTCGCGACCGGACACAGGATGGATGCCGTCAGAGAAGTTGTACCACTCCGGCTGCTCGCGCCTGAGCGCCTCGAAACGGTCGCTCTTGACCACCCGGCCGACCATCTGCTGCACCGGCAGATCGGGATTTTTGGACGGGTCGGAGAAGAAACGGTGCGAATATTCGTCGATATTGCGGTTCAACACCACTTCGACCAGTTGATTCTCCACCCGCTCACGCGCCCAAATGGTGGCGAACGCGAACAGCGCCGTCAGGCAGAAACCCAACAGGACGAAGGACAGAATGATGCGGCTGCGGAGGCGGCGACGGTAACGCCCGTGCCGCCGCATCACCCGAGGCAACACACCGGCTTCAGGCATCGGGCGCGGCGATGCGGTAGCCGATGCCGTGACGGGTCTGGATCATCGGCACGCCGAACGGCTTGTCCACTACCGCACGCAGGCCGTGGATGTGCACACGCAAGGAGTCAGAATCCGGCAGTTCCTCGCCCCACACCCGGGTTTCCAGCTCCTGCCGGGTGACCACGGCGGGAGAAGCTTCCATCAATGCCTGCAGGATCTTCAACGCGGTGGGATTGAGCTGCAACAGCTTGCTCTGGCGTCGCACTTCCAACGTGTCCAGGTTGTACTCCAGATCGCCTGTCACCAGGACTCGGGTGTGTACCCCTTTTCCACGCCGCGACAGCGCATTGAGCCGTACTTCCACTTCCTGCAGCGCGAACGGCTTGATCAGGTAGTCGTCGGCACCGGAATCGAAACCGGCGAGCTTGTTGTCCAGCGAATCGCGGGCGGTGAGCATCAGCACCGGGGTTTGCTTGCGCGCTTCGTTGCGCAGCTTGCGGCAGACTTCGATGCCATCCATGCCGGGCAGATTGAGGTCGAGCACGATCGCATCGAACTCGTGTACCACTGCCAGATGCAGGCCGGTGACGCCGTCGGCGGCGAAATCGACGGTGTGGCCACGGTCTTCGAGGTAATCGCCCAGATTGGCGGCGATGTCGCTGTTGTCTTCGATCACTAAAATTCGCACCAACATTTACCCCGTCAGTCGTACTTGCCATTTGGATTGCGCTACATCACGTCCGGCGCACCCTCGTTCTCGCGACGGCGTTGCGCCGCAGCCTGTGCATTGCGTGGTGAGGCGCAACGAAGCCGCAGCGCACACCACATTGGTCGCGCTCAAACACTCAGCCCGATTGTACGGAGTTCCCGCGCGAACGCTTCGTTCACGTTCATGAGCGCCTCACCTTTCATCTCCGGCATCGCTCCACGGGCACTGGCCTCGCCTGCCGAACCACCCTCTCCAGGCACCTCAGTTGTACCACTCCGGCTGCTCGCGCCTGAGCGCCTCGAAACGGTCGCTCTTGACCACCCGGCCGACCATCTGCTGCACCGGCAGATCGGGATTTTTGGACGGGTCGGAGAAGAAACGGTGCGAATATTCGTCGATATTGCGGTTCAACACCACTTCGACCAGTTGATTCTCCACCCGCTCACGCGCCCAAATGGTGGCGAACGCGAACAGCGCCGTCAGGCAGAAACCCAACAGGACGAAGGACAGAATGATGCGGCTGCGGAGGCGGCGACGGTAACGCCCGTGCCGCCGCATCACCCGAGGCAACACACCGGCTTCAGGCATCGGGCGCGGCGATGCGGTAGCCGATGCCGTGACGGGTCTGGATCATCGGCACGCCGAACGGCTTGTCCACTACCGCACGCAGGCCGTGGATGTGCACACGCAAGGAGTCAGAATCCGGCAGTTCCTCGCCCCACACCCGGGTTTCCAGCTCCTGCCGGGTGACCACGGCGGGAGAAGCTTCCATCAATGCCTGCAGGATCTTCAACGCGGTGGGATTGAGCTGCAACAGCTTGCTCTGGCGTCGCACTTCCAACGTGTCCAGGTTGTACTCCAGATCGCCTGTCACCAGGACTCGGGTGTGTACCCCTTTTCCACGCCGCGACAGCGCATTGAGCCGTACTTCCACTTCCTGCAGCGCGAACGGCTTGATCAGGTAGTCGTCGGCACCGGAATCGAAACCGGCGAGCTTGTTGTCCAGCGAATCGCGGGCGGTGAGCATCAGCACCGGGGTTTGCTTGCGCGCTTCGTTGCGCAGCTTGCGGCAGACTTCGATGCCATCCATGCCGGGCAGATTGAGGTCGAGCACGATCGCATCGAACTCGTGTACCACTGCCAGATGCAGGCCGGTGACGCCGTCGGCGGCGAAATCGACGGTGTGGCCACGGTCTTCGAGGTAATCGCCCAGATTGGCGGCGATGTCGCTGTTGTCTTCGATCACTAAAATTCGCACCAACATTTACCCCGTCAGTCGTACTTGCCATTTGGATTGCGCTACATCACGTCCGGCGCACCCTCGTTCTCGCGACGGCGTTGCGCCGCAGCCTGTGCATTGCGTGGTGAGGCGCAACGAAGCCGCAGCGCACACCACATTGGTCGCGCTCAAACACTCAGCCCGATTGTACGGAGTTCCCGCGCGAACGCTTCGTTCACGTTCATGAGCGCCTCACCTTTCATCTCCGGCATCGCTCCACGGGCACTGGCCTCGCCTGCCGAACCACCCTCTCCAGGCACCTCAAATGCCTCCAGTCCGGTCGCACTGTCGTCGCGCGCCGCAGGCATGACCGCACCCAATGCCACTACACGCCGATCGCGCCCAAGAAAAAGGCCCAGGGGACGATGCCACCTGGGCCAAAAGTATCTATCCCGATTACCGTTCCTGCTGAGGAGGGCAGAGCTGCGGTAAGGGGAAGCATACGCAGCACGGAATTAAACCGGCGTTAAGTCAGAAATGATGATCACAAATCAAGATAAATTATTGATTCTATTAACTAATTTCAACTTCGAGATGCGCGATGATCTTGTCGGCGATATCCCGTCCGCACACCGATTCGATGCCCTCCAGGCCCGGCGTGGAATTGATCTCAAGAACCAGCGGCCCCCGCTGCGAGCGGATCAGATCGACCCCGGCCACCCCAAGCCCCAGTGCCTTGGCCGAGCGGACCGCGACCTCCTGTTCGCTGCGGCTGGGACTGTAGCGCTCGGCCGTGCCGCCTAGATGCAGGTTGGAACGGAAGTCGCCTTCCGGCGCGGTCCGACGCATCGCGGCCACGACCTGATCGCCCACCACGAAACAGCGCAGATCGGCACCCTCGGCCTCGGCGATGAATTCCTGCACCAGGAAATTGGCGTACAACCCGCGCAACGCCTCGACCACCCCCCGCGAGGCGCTGGCCTTTTCGGTCAGGATCACCCCGGTGCCCTGGGTACCTTCGTTCAACTTCACCACGTGCGGCGGGGGCCCCAGCATGGAGAGCAGATCGCCGGTGTCGTCGGGGTTGTCGCCAAACACGGTCATCGGCATGTCGATGCCCTTGGCAGCCAACAACTGGTGCGCACGCAACTTGTCGCGTGCGCGCAAGATCGCATCGGATGGATTGGGAGTACGCACCCCCATCATTTCCAGTTGCCGCAACACGGCGGTGCCATAGCGGGTCACGGAATTGCCCAGGCGCGGGATCACCGCGTCGTAGCCGGTGATCGGCTTGCCTTTGTAGTGCATGGTGAAGGCGCCCGGCGCGATACGCATGTAGCAACGTAATGGATCCAACACCCGCACCGTGTGCCCGCGCTCGCGCCCAGCCTCGACCAGACGCCGCGTCGAGTACAGCTTACTGTTGCGGGACAGAATGGCGAGCTTCATCGAGGCGCGGTGACAGTGGCAGGCCGGGCATCATAACGTCGCGCCGACAACACTGTGACCGCCGCAACCAGGGCGCAGCCAGGACACGCAGCATCGGCCGCCCTCGTCCACTGACCTTCGCCCGCTGTCCTGAAGGCGACACAGAACGGTCCCGAAACGTTCACAGAATCCGTTCACCGTAAGCTGCCAGCCGTATGTCGGCATGGCACGGGCTGCCCGCGCATCACGCAACAAGTCCGGCACGTCTTTCCCTACATGATTGGTGACTCTCGATGCTGTCCACTTCCCGATCCTTGCGCCCGCATGCGCTGGTGCTCGCCGTCGCGTCCGCTCTGCCGGCTTTCGCCGCGCTTGCAGATACCGCGCCAGCACCAGCCACCGCCACCGCAGATGCCTCCACCAACGTGGACAGCGGCAGCGATGCGAAGATGCTCGATGCGATCACGGTCGCCTCCACCGGCACCACCCGCCAGGTGCAGCGCATCACCCGCCAGGACATCCAAATTTCCACGCCCGGCACCAGCGCACTGAAGGTGCTGGACAAGCTCCCCGGCGTGCAGTTCCAGTCGGCCGACGCCTGGGGTGCCTACGAGTGGTCCACCGCGATCAGCCTGCACGGTTTCGACCAGAGCCGCCTGGGCTTCACCCTGGACGGGTTACCGCTGGGCAACATGAGCTACGGGGTCACCGACGGCCTGCAAGTGACTCGCGCGATCATCTCCGAAAACGTGGCATCGGTGGAACTGGCGCAGGGCGCTGGCGCGCTGGGCACCGCGTCGAGCAGTAATCTCGGCGGCACCGTGCGTTACTTCTCCGCCGATCCAGACGCCGAGGCCGGCATCCGCTTCAGCCAGACCATCGGCTCGGACAGTACCCGCCGCACCTACCTGCGTGGCGACACCGGCGACCTCCATGGGTTCTCGCTGTACACCTCGGTGGTACACGGCGAAGCAGACAAATGGAAAGGCTACGGCAATAACGAATACAACCAGGCCAACGCCAAGGCGCTGTACCAGTGGGGCGACGGCAACCGGGTCAGCCTGTTCCTGGACAGCTCGCACCGCAAGGAATACGACATCATGGATTTGTCGCTGACCTCGCAAAAAGTGCTTGGCTGGAACTGGGACTACCTGATGCCGGACTGGAACAGCGCCGTGCAGATCGCCAACGCGCTCAACGGCCAGGGCAGCTACCCGGCTTCACTCAATGGCCTGCCTGCCGACTACGACAAGGCCGATGCGTCCTATTACTCCGGCGCCGGCCTGCGCCGCGACAACCTGGCCGCGCTCAGCGGTAGTTTCAACCTGGGCGGCAGCGCCACGCTAAACCTCACCGGCTATACGCATAACAACAATGGCGAAGGCCAATGGACCACGCCGTACGCGGCGTCCTCGGCGACCATCCCGCTATCGATGCGCACCACCGACTACCATCTCAACCGACGCGGTGTCACCGGCTCGCTCAACTTCACCGTGAGCGGCAACGAGATCGAGATCGGCGGCTGGTACCAAAACGCCAAGACCGTGCAGGAACGCAATTACTTCCTGCTCAATGGTCCATTCACCGACCTGTATTACTTCAACCAGCACGGCACGCCGTTTGCGCGCGGCTTCGACCAGCACTACGACACCGACACTCGCATGGTCTACGCGCAGGATACGCTGCACCTGCTCGACGAACGCCTGACTCTGAACTTCGGCGCCAAGAAACTGATCGTGGACACCACCGCGCATTCGTTGGTGCCGTCCACGGCCAACGCCGCTGGCCAGATCAAGGCAGACTCGAACTTGCTGCCGCAAGTCGGCGCGAACTTCAAGATCGACGATCACCAGGAGGTCTACGCCTCCTACAACAAGAACATGGCCGGCTTCGGCTTCACCCCGTTCCAGGAATCGCAGAACGCGTTCAATGCCATCAAGGGATCGCTGAAACCGGAAACCGCGCAGACCTATGAAATGGGCTACCGCGTGCGCGGTGGCGGCGTCGAAGCATCGCTGGCGCTGTATCGCACCATGTTCGACAACCGCTTGCTGGTGACCTCGCCGTGCAGCGCGATCCAGACCTGCTCGGCCACGCTCAACAACGTCGGTTCGGTACGCAGCCAGGGCGCTGACCTGGCGGTGATCTGGCGTCCGATCGAGCAATTGCGTTGGCTGAACTCGCTGTCTTACGACAACTCCACTTATCAGGACGACTACCTCAACGGTGGCGTGGTGGCGACCTCCGGCAAGCACGTGGTCGGCATCCCCGAATGGATGTTCTCCAGCAGCCTGGCCTACGAGAACGCCGGCTGGCATGCGTCGCTGGACGGCAAATACACCAGCCGCCGCTACATCAGCTACCTCAACGATTCGTCGGTCCCCAGCTACTGGCGCTTCGACATGAGCGTCGGTTACGACTTCGGCCAAGTCGGCATGTTCCAGAACCTGGGGCTGAGCGCCAACGTCACCAATCTGTTGGACAAGCGCTACTTCGCCACCGTCGGCACCAACGGCTACGTGGTCTCCGACCCCAATGGCTATAACCAGACCTTGATGGCCGGCGCACCGAGGCAGCTCTTCGTCACCTTCAACGGCAAGTTCTAAGCGATACGCACAACGCCAAGGAAGGCGATACCGCCGCCGTTGCGCAAGCAGCGGCGGCGTTTCGTTTGCATGGGGACGGATGACGGCACACATGCGACTGCAACTGCGCGATGTCGATCGCCCTGCGAATCACGACACGCACCGACACGATCACCACGCCCACCACGGGCACCGCATCATCGTCCATCGTCCAGGCTTTTACGCAGACGCACTGACACATTGCAAACAACTCGGCCATGACATCCCTGCCCACGCCGCACGCGCACCAGCGACGCGTCAGGCGACGGCAACGCGCCCGATGGCCGGATCGCTCATGCTCGGATGTCCGGTTTCGATATGTCCGGCCAAACGTCGCCGCCACGCTGGCATGACCTCGCTGGTGACCAGCAGGTCGTACCAATGGTGCTGCGCCTGCAACGGGAAACGCAGCACGCGGCGCTCACCCGGAGCCAGCACATGGGTTTGCTGCGCACCATCCCGATAGCCATCACGAACCCGCAACGTGCTCGACTGCGCGCCCGCATTGCCCAACTCCAACAGCAGACATTGTGCCGCGACGTCGTAATCGATCTCGGCATGCAAACCGGCATCGGTGAGGCCGTCGCCATGGAACTCGCGCAGAAAACCGTTCGGGCCATGGACGCGCAGCGCATACCCGGCATCGGCGACATCGCCGCGCCACGCGCGCGTGTCCTGCAGCTCGCTAGCGGCGGCCAAGGTGTAGAACCAGGGGCCGGCAACACCGTCATCGGCATAGACATTGAGCGCCACGCCGGCGGCACCCCGGTTGCGCATGCGTAACACCTGAGCATGCGCTTGTACCTGCAAGCGCACATCGACATCGTAGGGCAGCGCGCGCGCCGGGCGCTGCCCCGGCTCCTGCACCGGCAGCGCCTGCTGCGCAGGACGTTGCGGCGGCGGCAGCGTCGCAGTGGCATCGATGCGGGCGATGAAGTCGCGGGTTTGCGGCAACGCGACCGGTGCCGCATCGTGACCGGCAAAGTCCAACGTCGAAGTCAGATCGCCAGCGACCGCGCGACGCCAGGGATTGATGTTGGGTTCCATGACACCGAAACGACGCTCCAGGAAGCGGATCACCGAGGTGTGGTCGAATACCTGCGAATTCACCCAGCCACCGCGGCTCCACGGCGACACCACCAACATCGGCACGCGCGGCCCCAGTCCAACCGGAACACCGTGATAGTCCTCGCCGTGCAGGTCCACATTGCTGGCCCCAAGCTCGGCACGGATCGCCGGCAATGCCGGCGGCACGTGGTCGAAGAAGCCATCGTTCTCGTCGTAGTTGATCAGGAAGACCGTCTTGGACCAGACCTCGGGCGATCCGGCCAGAATCTCCAGCAGACGCGCGCTCAACGATTGGCCATACGCCGGCGTGGATTCTGGATGCTCACTGAGCAGGTACGGCGCGACGATCCAGGACACCTGCGGCAAAGTGCCGGCGCGCACATCGCGTGCGAACGCGGCGAGCAGATGCTCGCCACGCGACGCCTTGGCGTTGTCGGCACTGGAACCCGGCGCCCAGGCACGCCCGCGACGGTACAACGACGAAGCACGATCCAGGTTGCGGAAGCTGGCGAAATACGCGTGACTGTTGTCGCCGTAGTTGTCGAACTCCTGATACACCTGCCAACGGATGCCGGCCTGCTGCAAGCGTTCGGCGTAGGTGGTCCAGGTGTAGCCGGGAAAGCGCGGATTGTCGCGCGCCATATCCGCGGTCCAGTTGCCATCGTCGCGATTGTTCACCGCCTGCTCGCCATCGTTGCCGACGCTCAGGCCGCTGGTGCCGGTGAACATGTACATGCGGTTGGGATTGGTCGGACCAAACAAAGAGGCGTGGTAGCCGTCGCAAATGGTGAAGGCGTCGGCCAGCGCGTAGTAGAACGGCAAGTCCTCGCGCTGGAAATGGCCCATGCTCATCGCGCTCTTCTGCGCGATCCAGGCATCGTGATGTTTCCAGGTGTCGTGCGCGCCCTTCCAGTCGTGGTTGAGATCCTTCATCCACTGTGCGCTGGTGGTCTGGCTGTTGAGACGAAACGGCAGCACGTGGCGGTCTGCAGCACCCGGCTCGGGTTGGTACCAGACCGGCCGGCCACTGGGCAGGCGCAACGGCCGTGGATCGCCATAACCACGCACTCCGCGCAAGCAGCCGAAGTAATGGTCGAAGGAGCGGTTCTCCTGCATGAGGATCACCACATGCTGCACGTCCTGCAACGTGCCGGTGACCCGCGCTGGCGGCACCGCCAACGCACTGCGGATGGCTCCAGGCAACAGCGGCATGGCCGCTCCGGCCCCCAGGGCCAGGGACGCACGCGCAAGGAAACGACGACGGCTGTATTCGACCACGGCAACCCATACCGACAACGAGCAAACGCTCAGGCATCGGCCAGCCTAGTGGCGGCGGATGAAATAACGTTGACAGTGAGCAGACGAACAGTGGAACGACCGCATCGACCGCCGAAGAGCGTGGCCGGCATGGGCAAACCCGCGCGACGCGTCGCCCGCATCCTCGCGCTTTGCGCACAGAGGGATCGCCACTCACACCGCGCTGCGCATCTGCGGCGCGGTCGATGCAGCGCAGCCCCGCAGACGCGGGGCGCGTGGTGTCGCGCTGATCCGCGCACGCGGATCAGCCGAACAGATCAGGCGAACGGATCCTGCAATACCATCGAAACCGTTCGGGCCATGGACGCGCAGCGCATACCCGGCATCGGCGACATCGCCGCGCCACGCGCGCGTGTCCTGCAGCTCGCTAGCGGCGGCCAAGGTGTAGAACCAGGGGCCGGCAACACCGTCATCGGCATAGACATTGAGCGCCACGCCGGCGGCACCCCGGTTGCGCATGCGTAACACCTGAGCATGCGCTTGTACCTGCAAGCGCACATCGACATCGTAGGGCAGCGCGCGCGCCGGGCGCTGCCCCGGCTCCTGCACCGGCAGCGCCTGCTGCGCAGGACGTTGCGGCGGCGGCAGCGTCGCAGTGGCATCGATGCGGGCGATGAAGTCGCGGGTTTGCGGCAACGCGACCGGTGCCGCATCGTGACCGGCAAAGTCCAACGTCGAAGTCAGATCGCCAGCGACCGCGCGACGCCAGGGATTGATGTTGGGTTCCATGACACCGAAACGACGCTCCAGGAAGCGGATCACCGAGGTGTGGTCGAATACCTGCGAATTCACCCAGCCACCGCGGCTCCACGGCGACACCACCAACATCGGCACGCGCGGCCCCAGTCCAACCGGAACACCGTGATAGTCCTCGCCGTGCAGGTCCACATTGCTGGCCCCAAGCTCGGCACGGATCGCCGGCAATGCCGGCGGCACGTGGTCGAAGAAGCCATCGTTCTCGTCGTAGTTGATCAGGAAGACCGTCTTGGACCAGACCTCGGGCGATCCGGCCAGAATCTCCAGCAGACGCGCGCTCAACGATTGGCCATACGCCGGCGTGGATTCTGGATGCTCACTGAGCAGGTACGGCGCGACGATCCAGGACACCTGCGGCAAAGTGCCGGCGCGCACATCGCGTGCGAACGCGGCGAGCAGATGCTCGCCACGCGACGCCTTGGCGTTGTCGGCACTGGAACCCGGCGCCCAGGCACGCCCGCGACGGTACAACGACGAAGCACGATCCAGGTTGCGGAAGCTGGCGAAATACGCGTGACTGTTGTCGCCGTAGTTGTCGAACTCCTGATACACCTGCCAACGGATGCCGGCCTGCTGCAAGCGTTCGGCGTAGGTGGTCCAGGTGTAGCCGGGAAAGCGCGGATTGTCGCGCGCCATATCCGCGGTCCAGTTGCCATCGTCGCGATTGTTCACCGCCTGCTCGCCATCGTTGCCGACGCTCAGGCCGCTGGTGCCGGTGAACATGTACATGCGGTTGGGATTGGTCGGACCAAACAAAGAGGCGTGGTAGCCGTCGCAAATGGTGAAGGCGTCGGCCAGCGCGTAGTAGAACGGCAAGTCCTCGCGCTGGAAATGGCCCATGCTCATCGCGCTCTTCTGCGCGATCCAGGCATCGTGATGTTTCCAGGTGTCGTGCGCGCCCTTCCAGTCGTGGTTGAGATCCTTCATCCACTGTGCGCTGGTGGTCTGGCTGTTGAGACGAAACGGCAGCACGTGGCGGTCTGCAGCACCCGGCTCGGGTTGGTACCAGACCGGCCGGCCACTGGGCAGGCGCAACGGCCGTGGATCGCCATAACCACGCACTCCGCGCAAGCAGCCGAAGTAATGGTCGAAGGAGCGGTTCTCCTGCATGAGGATCACCACATGCTGCACGTCCTGCAACGTGCCGGTGACCCGCGCTGGCGGCACCGCCAACGCACTGCGGATGGCTCCAGGCAACAGCGGCATGGCCGCTCCGGCCCCCAGGGCCAGGGACGCACGCGCAAGGAAACGACGACGGCTGTATTCGACCACGGCAACCCATACCGACAACGAGCAAACGCTCAGGCATCGGCCAGCCTAGTGGCGGCGGATGAAATAACGTTGACAGTGAGCAGACGAACAGTGGAACGACCGCATCGACCGCCGAAGAGCGTGGCCGGCATGGGCAAACCCGCGCGACGCGTCGCCCGCATCCTCGCGCTTTGCGCACAGAGGGATCGCCACTCACACCGCGCTGCGCATCTGCGGCGCGGTCGATGCAGCGCAGCCCCGCAGACGCGGGGCGCGTGGTGTCGCGCTGATCCGCGCACGCGGATCAGCCGAACAGATCAGGCGAACGGATCCTGCAATACCATCGTGTGGTCGCGATCCGGGCCGGTGGAGACGATTGAGATCGGGCAGCCCGCCAGTTCTTCCAGCGCGCGCAGATAGGCACGGGCGGCAGGCGGCAGTTCTTCCCACACGGTGATGCCGTGGGTGTTCTCGTTCCAGCCTGGGAACTCCAGATACACCGGAGTGCACTCTTCCCAGCCCTGAGCGTCCAACGGCGCATACTCGGTGCGCTTGCCGTGATATTCGTAGGCGATGCACATCTTGAGCTTGTCCATGCCGTCGAGCACATCGAGCTTGGTGATGCACAGGCCGGAGATTCCGTTGATGGCCACGGCACGCTTCAGCGCGACGATGTCCATCCAGCCGCAACGGCGCGGACGGCCGGTGGAGGCGCCGTACTCGGCACCACGGTCGCGGATCCCCTGGCCGATTGCGTCGTCCAGTTCGGTCGGGAATGGACCACCACCGACGCGCGTGGCGTAGGCCTTGGCGATCCCCAACACGTAGTCGATGTCCTGCGCGCCCACACCAGTGCCGGCCAGCGCACCGCCCACCGTGGTGTTGGAGCTGGTGACGTAGGGGTAGGTGCCGTGGTCGATATCCAGCAGCGCGCCCTGCGCACCCTCGAACAACACGCGCTTGCCCTGTTTGCGCAGGTCGTGGAGGATGCCGGCGACGTCGGACTTCATCGGCTGCACGTACTCGCCAAAGGCCAAAGCTTCGTCGAGGGTCTTCTGGAAATCGACCGCTTCCACACCCAGGTACTTGGTCAGCACGAAGTTGTGGTAATCCAGCGCGGTGCGCAGCAATTCCTCCAGTTGCGGCGTGTAATGCAGGTCGGCGATGCGAATGCCGCGACGCGCCACCTTATCTTCGTAGGCCGGACCGATACCACGCCCGGTGGTGCCGATAGCCTTGCCGCCAGCGGCCTTCTCGCGGGCCTGATCCAGGGCGATGTGATAGGGCATGATCAGCGGCGCGGCCGGGGATATCTTCAACCGCGACCGCACTTCCACGCCAGAGGTCTCCAGCTCTTCGATCTCCTTGCGCAACGCCGCCGGGGAGATCACCACGCCGTTGCCGATCAGACACAGCGCGTCTTCGCGCAGGATGCCGGACGGAATCAGGTGCAGAACGGTCTTCTTGCCGTTGATGACCAGGGTATGGCCGGCATTGTGGCCGCCTTGGAAACGGACGACGGCGCCGATTTCCTCGGTGAGAAGATCGACGATCTTGCCTTTGCCTTCATCGCCCCACTGGGCGCCGAGCACGACAACTGACTGACCCATGGCTGGGTAACTCCTGGTTTGCGGCACGGCCAGCGGGGCCGCGCGAATGTAGTGGCCGCACGGGGCAGTGACCGCCACCGGCACGATCGCTCCATCGGGAAGCGATCCGGCAACGACTGACCCACACACGGAAAAAGCCGGTCGAGGCGCTCGTCATGGAGCGAGCCCGGCCGGCTTTTGTGCATTATCCGGGTTTCGGGTGACGCTCACCAGCCCCTCGCCCGGGACATTCAGCCCCAACGCAGACGCGATCAAAACGTTCAATCCGCGCTGCACTAGCCGAGGCGGGATTGCGTCGCTCAGTGATCGCTCTTGAAGTACTGCAGGAAGGGATCGTTCTTGTCCAACACAATCACCCCATTCCCGTCGGCCATGGCGCCACGGTACGCCTCCAGGCTGCGGTAGAAGGCATAGAACGCCGGATCGGCCGCGCCGGCCTTGCCATAAAGGTTAGCGGCCTGCGCATCGCCCTCGCCACGCAATTTCTGCGCGTCGCGCTCGGCTTCGGCAACCAACACCGTGCTCTCGCGGTCGGCCTGAGCACGAATGGTCAGCGCTTGTTCTTCGCCTTCGGCACGCAACTTCGCCGCTTCCTGCTTGCGCTGCGCGCGCATGCGCTCGTAGACATCGTTGATGACCCGGCTATCGGTCGGCAAATCGATCTGCTTGATGCGCAGGTCGACAATCTGCATACCCAGCGTTTTGCTCGCCGCGTTGATCGCCACCAGTTGCTTGGCGATCAGTTCGCTACGATCACCCGACACCAATTGCTGCAAGGTGCGCGAGTTGATCTGATTGCGCAGCGAATCGGTGATGATCGGCGCCAGCAAGGTGTTGGCCACTTTTTCGTCGCCACCGGTGGTGGCGCGGTAGAACGCACGCACGTCGGAGATATAGCCGATGGCGAAGAAGCTGACGCTGACATCCTTCTGCTCGGCGGTGAAATAACGCGCCGGCGTGGTATCGAGCACCTGGAAACGGCGATCGAACATGCGCACCGATTCCACCAGCGGCAGCTTGAAGTGCAACCCCGGCGTGAGGTCGGAGCGAACCACCCGGCCCAGGTTCAACACCATCGCGGTCTTATCTTCTGGCACCACGAACACCGCGCTGAACAACGCGAACAGCGCGATCACGGCGACACCCGCCCACACGGAGCTTTTCATTGCTGCATCTCCCCATCCTCACGGCCAGCCGGACGCGGCGTGCGCTCCGGATCGCGGATGCTCTCGGCCGAACGAGTGTTCAACGTCGGCATCAGGAATTCCTGCGGTAGCGTGGTCGGCTGGGCTGCCGGCGCCGCCGTGGCCGATGCCGCCTTGCCAGCTTCGGCTGGCATCGGCAGGTAGACCATCGGGCGAACATCGCCACCGATGACCTTGCGGTTCTCCGCCAGCACCTGCTGCACCGTTTCCAGCCACAACCGCTTGCGGGTGACCTCGGGAGCATTCTGATACTGCTTCTGCAACAGGGTGAAGCGATCAGCATCGCCCTGTGCGCGGGCAATCGCCGCGTCCTTGTCGCCTTCGGCCACGGTCCGAGTGCGCGCGGCCAAGCCCCGCGCCTCCGGCACTACCTTGGCGGCGTAGGCCTGGGCTTCGTTGATGAGCCGCTCCTTCACCTGCTGGGCGCCGTTGACCTCGTCGAAGGCCGGCTTCACCGCTTCCGGCGGACGCGCATCGGGCATGGTCAGGCCGGTCACGATCAGGCCAGTATGATAGGCCTTCAGCGCCAACTGCAGGCGATCACGCGCGGCGACGGCCATCGGCCCACGGTTGTTGAGTACGGTATTGAGGTCCGAATGTCCAACCTGCTCGCGTACGGCGCTCTGCGCGGCCTGCTGCAGCACCTGATCGGCATCGCGCGCGCCGAACACATAGGTACGTGGATCCTCGACCCGATACTGCACGTTGAGCGACACATTGACGATGTTCTCGTCACCGGTCAGCACCGGCAACTGGCTGTCGAAGGTCTTGATCCGGGTCGCATCGACCTTGCGCACGCTCTCGATTGGCCAGGGCAGCTTGAAGTTGGGGCCAGGCATCAGGATCCGCGAGAACTGACCGAAGCGCAGCACCACGCCGCGCTGCTGCTCGCCAATCAACTGGAAGCTGCTGAACAACAGCGCCACCACCGCCACACCCAGCACCCAACGGCCGATACCGATACCCCCGCCGTCGCCGAACAGCTCCTTCAACGGACCGGGCAACCCACCCCACTTACGCCCGCCATTGCCGCCACGCGGTGCCCAGGGACCGCGCCCACGATTGTCCGGGCCGTCTCCGCCATTGCCGCCAGGTGTATTCCAGGCCATGCATGCTCCAAAAAGGAAGGTGCCGGCGGGTCGGTCCGCGCCGCTCACCGGTGATCAGGCGTTGATTCTACAAGATGCGGCAGAACCGGCATTACCAGAAGGTATCTTGGTGCATTCCTGCGGACCGACCGAGGTGCTTCATGCCCATTCCCACTCAGTTCTCCGCCTTCCGCATCCACCAGGACGCGGCCGGCCACCGCGCCGGCATTGCCTCGCTCGCACTGGACCAGCTCAACCCCGGCGATGTGGTGATCCGCACCGCCTGGTCCTCGGTGAACTTCAAGGACGCGCTCGCCGGCACCGGCCAGGGCAAGATCCTGCGGCGCTTTCCACTGGTCGGCGGCATCGACGTGGCCGGATACGTGGTTGCTTCCAACGACCCGGCGTTCAAAGAGGGCGATGCGGTGTTGGTCACCGGCTGCGGCCTGAGCGAAACCCGCGACGGTGGCTACAGCGAATATGCACGCCTGGAGTCCAAGTGGGTGGTGCCGCTGCCGGCGGGACTGAGCCTGCGCGAAAGCATGGTGCTGGGAACCGCAGGCTTCACCGCGGCGCTGGCGCTGCTGCGCCTGCTCGACAACCGGCAGACCCCGGCGCACGGCCCGCTGTGCGTGACCGGCGCCAGCGGTGGGGTCGGCTCGCTGGCAATCGACATCTTCAGCCGCGCCGGCTTCGAGGTGCACGCGGTCAGCGGCAAAGCCGAGCGCGCCGATGCGCTGAAAGCCCTCGGCGCCACCCAAGTGCTCGACCGCGATGTCCTGCAGACCACCCGCCCGCTGGAATCGACACGCTTCGGCGGCGGCCTGGACAACGTCGGCGGAGCGATGCTGACCAGCCTGCTGGCGCAAACCGCACCCTACGGCAATGTCGCCTGCGCCGGCTTGGCAGCGGCTGCGGAGCTAAACATGACGGTGATGCCCTTCATCCTGCGTGGCGTCTCGCTGCTGGGCATCGGCTCGGCAGGTACCGCGCGTGACCTGCGCGAGCGCATCTGGCAGCACCTGGGCAGCGACTGGAAGCCGCGCCACCTGGATGCCATCTGCACCCGCGAGGTGGAGCTGGCCGAGCTGCCGGAAGTATTCGCGTCGATGCTCGCCGGCCAGTCGTTCGGGCGCACGGTGGTACGGCTGGATCCAACAGCGTGAGCGCAGGTTTGTGACGAAGCAGGCTTTCCGCATCCGCGCCGCCACCACTACACTCGGAGCATCCAAGGGGGAGCAACATGGCACGTATTTTGATCGTCGACGACTCGCCATCGCAGTTGTTGGGCATTCAGCGCATCGTCGAAAAATTGGGCCACGAGACGATCACAGCTCCCGACGGCGCCGCCGGAGTGGAAGTGGCCAAAGCGACACTGCCAGACTTGGTGCTGATGGACGTGGTGATGCCCAACCTCAACGGCTTCCAGGCCACCCGCATGTTACGTCGCGAGCCGACCACGCAGAACATCCCGGTCATCCTGGTCACTACCAAAGACCAAGATACCGACCGCCTGTGGGGGATGCGCCAAGGTGCGCGCGGCTACATCACCAAACCGTTCTCCGAGCACGAGCTGCATGACGTGATCGAACAGGTCTTCAGCGGCGATGATGCACCCCAGCGGTGAGCGCACGCACCGATTACGTCACCAATGGATAGCAGGGCTGTCGCGCGAGCTGGCGAAAATTTCCGCGCCTGATTTTTGAACAAAGGCAACACGGCACTGCCTGCGGTTATCCGCCCTTCTGTATCTTGCAACAGCAGCGTTGCCGCATGCGAGAAGAAAAACGCGAGCGGGTCGCGCACTCGGTGAACATCCCGAATCGTCAGCATCAGGCATGCACACGCACGCACAACCCAATCGCGTGTGCCGGCGATTACGCCTTCTCGCCGAACGCCTTGGCCAACGCGCGATAGGCCTTGCGCTGCGCTTCGGTTTCCGGCGTCGGCGCGGACACTTCCAATTCGACGATCTGGTCGCCCGGCGGCGTCCCTGGCAGACCGCGACCGCGCAGGCGCAGCTTGCGGCCCGCATCGGAGTCCGGCGGAATTTTCAACTCCACCGCGCCGCCGAGCGTCGGCACGCTGATGCTGGTCCCCAGCGCCGCCTGCCACGGCGTCACCTGCAAGGTGTGCAGGATATTGCGCCCATCCACCTCGAACTGCGGATGCGCTGCATACTCGATCTCCAGCAACAGGTTGCTGCCGCCGTTACCCTGCCCGCTCAAGCGGATCACCTGACCAGGGCGCACACCCTTGGGCACGCGCACGTCCAATTGCTTGCCGTTGATGGTGATACGCACGCTATCGCCGGCATGCACGGCCTCCAGCGGCACCGCCAGTTTGGCGCGGGTATCGCCACGCGGTGCGCCCGGACCTGGCCCAGCGCCGCCCTGGCGTGCGCGCTGTTGGCGAGCAAATAGACTCTCGAAGAAATCACTGAAACCGCCAGCTGCTCCGCCATTGCCGAATACTTCCTCGACATCGAAGCCGGCACCGCCACCGTAGTGAGGTGGCGCATGGAATTCCTGGCCCGGCCGGTAGCCCTGCGCACGCAACTGGTCGTAGGCGGCGCGTTTGGGCGGATCGCGCAAGGCCTCGAAGGCTTCGTTGATCGCCTTGAACTTTTCCTCCGCTCCGGGCTCCTTGCTGACGTCGGGATGATATTTGCGTGCCAGCCGCCGGTATGCGGTCTTGATCTCGGCATCGCCCGCGCTGGGCTCAACGCCCAGAGTCGCGTAGTAATCCTTGAATTGCATCTATCACCTCAAAGAGTCGGCCCGCCGCCTTGCGGCAACGGGCCGGTTGCATACGTTGCGTCATCGCCCGGCCATTCTACTGGCCGAGCGCAGCAGCGCGGCGACGCCGTAGCGACGCCAACGTGCGCGTGCGCTTACTGCATGATCGTGGCCCCGGTATCGACCTGGATACGGCGCGGCGTACTCGCCGGACGCTTGGGAATCCGCACTTCCAGCACACCATGGTAGCCGCTGGCCGAGATGCCGTCGGGATCGGCACTGTCCGGCAGTGCGAAGCGACGGTGGAAGCTGCCATAGCGGCGCTCGATCCGCGAGAAATGCTCGCTGTCGGCAGACGATTCGCTCTTGCGCTCGCCCTTGATGGAAAGGATGCCCTTGTCCATCGACACCTCGATCTCCGACGGGTCCATGCCTGGCAAATCGGCGTACAGCACAAAGCGCTCCGGCTCCTCCTTGATGTCCACGCGCGGCACCCACTGCGCGGTGACGACGGCCGATTCGTCGGTACCGCCATTAGGATCGAAGAAACGGTCGAATACCTGCTTGATCTCGTTTTGGAATGCGGCCTGGGCCGGCCACTGGCGATAACGGACAATGCTCATCGTGGTCTCCTGAAACGTGAATAAGGCACACCCCAAGGGGGCGGTTAGGGGAGACGGGACAGGCCCGCCGCCCATGCACCTCAGGTAAGTGTGCGTGACGGTTTTTCAAGCCGTTGACACCGCTTTCCCATCTGCATTTCTAGACTCGGTTCATCTTAAGGAGGCTGCCATGACCATACAAACTGGAGAACGCATTCCCGACGCAGTACTACAGCGCATCCACGATGGCGTCGAACAGGTCGATACCCGCACACTCTTCGATGGACGCCGCGTGCTGTTGTTCGCCGTCCTCGGTGCTTTCACTCCAACCTGCTCGGAAAAGCATCTGCCCGGCTATGTGGAGCATTTCGAAGAGTTCCACAAACGCGGCATCGAGGTCTACTGCATGGCGGTCAACGATCCGTTCGTGATGCAGGCCTGGGGCAAGAACCAATTGGTCCCGGACGGGCTGCAGATGCTCTCCGATGGCAACGGTGACTTCAGCAAGGCGCTGGGCCTGGAATTGGACGCCAGCCACTACGGCATGGGCATGCGCGCGCGCCGCTTCGCCTTGTATGCCGAAAACGGCGTGGTGCGCGCGCTGTTCGTCGAGGCACCGGGCGAGTTCAAAGTCTCCGCTGCGGACTACGTGCTGCAGCATCTTCCTGACTGACCCCTTCTGCTAGCGCATAACACGCGCCAGCCAACCCTGCGCGAGCATGCCGTCGCTTCGCAGCGTGTCGACAGCAATTTCAACCTGACTCGACTTGATGGTGTCACCCGCAAACGCCTGGTCACACGCTCCAAACGGCAAGCTTGCCGATCAGCAACAACGCGTCTTTTTCATAGTGTTTAGCGACGACCTGGAAAACAGGTTTGGCTAATCGTGGCGCAGCGGCAGGTAAGCGATCTCGTCGATGATCAGCCGCCGTGGTCCCATCACGTGACGGCCGATGAACTCAGCCAACCGATCCTGACGCTTTGCCGCTGCCATCACCACCAGCATCAGCGTGCTGGTGACAATGCCGCAGCGCAAGTGATCCCTCGTGCAGAAACGACGAAGCCGATGCGTTGCCGCATCGACTTCGTTGCTGGCCAGTGACTGTGCGGCTGCCGTGGAGCAGGCCCAGAACGCTTTCCAGCCCGAGCTTTCCGCGAGCGTGCCGGACTTGCTGCGCGGCAGTGGCTACACGGTCGACGACGCCACTGACGCGGGCGCTTTCTTGAGCGGCGCACGCGCGGCGGCGATCGGACCTACCGACGCATTCAACGACAAGGCCGTGGCGAACGGCTGCGTGCCATCGGCGAGGCGGAACACCGCTACCGCACGGGTCAGGTCCATGGCTTGGTCTTCCAGGCTCTTCGCCGCTGCGGTGGCTTCCTCCACCAGCGCTGCGTTCTGCTGCGTGCTTTCGTCCAACTGGATCACCGTCTTGCTGACCTGCTCGATGCCCGAACTCTGTTCGACGCTGGCCGCAGAAATATCGCCCATGATGTCGGTGACCCGCTTCACCGAGGCCACTACCTCGGCCATGGTGTTGCCGGCGCGCGCGACCAGGGTGGAGCCATGTGCCACTTCCTGCACCGAGTCGGAGATCAGGGTCTTGATCTCCTTGGCCGCGGCCGCCGAACGCTGCGCCAGCGAGCGCACTTCCGAGGCCACCACCGCGAAGCCGCGACCCTGCTCGCCAGCACGCGCCGCTTCCACCGCAGCATTGAGCGCCAGGATATTGGTCTGGAACGCGATGCCATCGATGACCCCGATAATATCGGCGATGCGCGAGGAGGCCGCGCTGATCGAGGCCATCGTGGTGACTACATCCTCGACCACGCGGCCGCCGCTCTGGGCCACTTCGCCGGCGCCCAGCACCAGCTGGTTGGCCTGGCGCGCATTGTCGGCGTTCTGCTTGACCGTGGAGGTCAGCTCTCCCATCGATGCGGCAGTTTCTTCCAGGCTCGCAGCCTGATGCTCGGTGCGCACCGACAGATCGCTATTGCCGCTGGCGATCTCGCCAGCGGCGGTATTGATCGACTCAGCCGAGCGCTGGATGCCGTGTACGATGGTTGTCAGCTGCGCGGCGGTGCGGTTGGCGGCATCGGCCAGCTGACCGAACGCGCCCTCGTAGCGTGCATCCACTCGCTGCGACAGGTCCCCGTCAGCGATAGCGCCCATGATCCGGCCCACATCGGCCAGACCGCTCTCGGCCTGCCGCATCAGCCGGTTCAGCGCTCCCACCATTTCCGCGAACGCGAACTGGTAATGCCCTTCTTCGCCTCGTGCGGAGAAATCGCCCCGCGCGGCCGCATCGGCCAGGCGCGCGATGTCGCCGTTGATCGCCGACAAGTTGGCCTTCACCGCATCCAGTGCCTCGTTCAGCGCGGCGCGCTGGCCAGGTAGGCGGCGCATGTCGCGGCGCAAGTCGCCGCGGCCGTACTCGCCCATGATCGCCATCGCCTCGATGATCGCATCCAAGTGTTCGAACAACGCGGTATTGATGCCCCGCGCCAGCGTGCCGTAGTCACCGGGGAAATCCTCCGGCATCCGGTGGCCGATGTCCTCGCCCTGCTGCAGGTGCACCAGGGTCTGCATCTCGCCGTTGAAGCGCTGCAACTGAGTCTGCATCTGCTGCATGCTGGTCATCAGCTGCCCGGTCTCGTCGCGCGACTCCACCTTGATGGCGTTGTCGAAACGGCCAGAAGCGATGGCCTCGGCGGTGCGCGTGGCCGCGCGTAACGGGGTGACGATGGCGCTGGCGATCAGCCAGCACAGCCCCACCATCAGCACAACCAGCGCAGCACCGATGATCGTGAGGATCTTGGTGAAGCCCAGCGCCTCTAGCTGGATATCTTCGGCGTATACGCCCATCACCAATATCCAGTTCCACTGCGGGTAGAGCTTGGCGTAGCTGATCTTCGGCAATTGCTGCTTCTGGCCAGGTTTGGACGCGCTGTAATAGGTAAAGCCGTTGCCCTGAGCGACCGATGCCCTGATATCGCGGTACACATATTCACCGGCATCGCTCTTATAGCCGCTCATGTCGGTGCCGACCTTGCGCCTTGGATGCATCACGATGCGCATCTGCGGATCGATGATTAAAAATGAGTATGTGCCACCGTTGGTCTTGATATCGGCAAGCGTGTTCTTGGCCGCAGTCTGCGCCTGCGCCTCGGTCATTTCGCCGCGCTTGGCCCTGTCGGCATAGTGCGCGATGACGCTCACGCCCATGTCGACCTCCGTCTTGACAGTCTGCTTGCGCGCTTCCACCAGATCCAGGTACTGCAGACGTGCGGCAGCGACCGCAAGCAGGATCACGCCGATTGCCAGCAGCGTGCATAACACCACGAACTTGCGCGCCATCGACAAATTGGCGATGCGAAGACGCAAGAAACCGACGGGATTCATAGCGGTCCTGATAGCGATGCCAATGTGCATGCAGACTTAATATCGACCGCGAGCGCTTCAAACTTGACTCCCGTGCGACGCCGAAAGCGCAAGTTAACCGTGATCGGGTCTGCAATTACGAACTTCTGCAGCGGCAGAGACGATGAACCGAACGGTATGCCGTCACAATCGATGTCAGGCGACGCCTGTCACGGGTGAGCGACCCTGCATCTGTTGCTTCAGGGCCTCGCCAACCTGATTTTCTGAGCCTGCTCCAGCAGGCTGTTCACTCACACGGCTCGCTCCAGATGGCAAAGTGCGAATGCAACGCGCCACTTGCCGAACGCCTCGGGCAGCATGCGCCAATGGCAGCCGCTATTGAGCAGATACAACATTCCACACAACACCACTTACACGTCCACTCATTGTGGACTTGTCTACCGGCGAGCGCTCTCCAGCAATGCTTGGATGATCGCCAATTGTGCGCGGCTGATGTCGCTCCGATAGCGCTTTCTCATCCACGCATGCTCATCGTTCGCAGGGAAACGTTGAACAGGCTCTCCGCGCTGAAAGCACCGCCGCGAGATATCCCGCGGCGGTCAATGTCGCGAATGCTCAGTGCGGCTTGAGCGAGGCGCGATAACGCAGCAACGCTTCCGGCTCGTCGGTTTGCAGCGCACCCACGCCGGCGCGGTACAGCCGTCCCCAGACAGCATCGGGATCGCGCAACGCATCGGCATCGCCGCCGACGCCGGCCACAAAGCCGTCCCACAAGCTATTGACCAGCAAGCGCACGCGCTGCTGCTTGGCCAGCGCCGCCAGCGGCGTCAATTGCTCGACCGACATGCGCGGCAGCTCAATCGCCACCGGACGCACCTTGCCACCGATCTGGGTGCGCATGGTCTGCAGTAGATCGTCGGTACCAGGTGGATTGAGCAGCACCGGGGTGAAGTTCACCCGATCAAACGGCGGTAGCGAGGCCAGCGGCTGACTATGCACGCCAACCTCGGTCTTGAGCACCACCTCGCGCTCCATGCCAGCGCGTCGCACTGCATCGGCGACCTCGGCATAGATCGGCGCCTTGACGTCGAGATTGAGCATGATCCGGCCTTTGGCTGCAGCCAACATCTGCTCCAGCGTCACCGGATGCTGATCGGTGAGCGCGGCATCGGCACCGCCTTCGTCATCGCGCAAGCGTAACTTCGACAGTTGCGGCCAGGTCATCTCGGCGACCTTGCCGCTCCCGTTGGTGGTCCGATCCACCGTGGCGTCATGGAACATCACCAACGTGCCATCGCCAGCGCGACGGATATCGGTTTCGAGCATGTCCACGCCCACCGTCACGCAACGCTCCAGACCGCTCAGCGAGTTTTCCGGCGCATGGCCGGCGAAGCCGTGCTCGGGCGCGGGGTTATGGCACCCCCGATGGGCGACGACGAAGATACCGCCTTCCGGATTGGCCAGGCGCGCCTGGATCGGCGCGATACCGCCGGCCACGGCCGGAACGGCGGCGGTCAGCAGGGCGGCCAACAGACCGCCACGAAAAACATGAGCTTTCATTGAAACTCTCCGACCAGCATCAGAACGATGGGGTAAAGCGCAGGCCGATCCAGTACGTGGTCGGCATCGAATAGCTGTCCTTCAACAGGTTTTCGCTTGGACCTGTGAAACTGGTGAGGCGGCTGTGGGTGACGTTGCTGACCTGCCCCACCACGCTGAGTTGCTTGCTGACCGCCCACGTCGCCGACAGATCCAACTGCGAGCGCGGCGCCCAGTACAGATCCTGCCAAGGAATGTTGCTGACGATCGAACGCAACGCCTTGCCCTGACGGTTGTAGGCTGCGCGCAATTCCAGGCCGCCGACGGTGTAGAACAGCGAGGCGTTAGCGGTGTAGTCGGGCTGGCCGACCATGTTATCGACCGAGCGCGTGCTCTGCAGGATGTTCGGTGCGGTGCCGGTGTTGAACGGCACATCCATGCCGCCATTGAGCAATGCCAGGTTGGCACTGGCGCCCAGGCCGGACAACGCTGGCACGCCCGGCAACAAGGTGTTCAACACTGCGCTCAGTTCCAGGCCACGCACATGCGCCTTGGACGCGTTGGCCGGCGTGCTGATCAGCACGTTGGAATACGTGGTGCCGTTGAAGTTGAACTGGTCGATGCGCGAGAGAGTGAAGATCTCGTCCTGGATGCGTTTGTCGAACACGGCGGCGGCGAGCATGCCGTCGTAGTCGTCAGGCAGGCTCCATTCCAGCGACAGGTCCAGATTGGTCGAGATGCGCGGTTTGATATTGGGATTACCGATGGTCACCGTCACGCCCTGGGCATTGGGATTGCCCATGTCGTTGCTATTGACGAAGCCGATCGAGGTACGCGCGGCGTAGGCGTCGTAAGGCGGGCGACCGAGCGTGCGGCTGGCGCCGGCACGCAGATCGAGGCGATCACTGAGATGGTAGGTCATGATCGCCGACGGCAACAGGTAGGCGTAGTGCGAATTCGTCGGCGCATCCACATAGACGTACTTGCCGCTGGCCGCATCCAATTCGCGCTCGCGACCGACCGTGGCTTGGTCGGTATGGTCGTAATGCAGGCCCGCTTCCACGTCGAACGCATCGGCGCGATAACTCACCAAGCCGTAGGTTCCGAAGATCTTTTCGCTATGGCTGAAATTATCCTGGTTGCTGAAAGCACTCTGGTCGGTGCTGTTGAACGCACTCAGCGGCGTCGATTTCAAGATACTGTTTGCCTTGACCGGATCGATGGTGATCAAATTCAGGCCAAGGTAGCGCATCGGCGCGTTGGACGGGGCCAGCACGTCGGAAATCTTCAGCGGCGGCGCTGTGCGATTAGGCTGGTATTCGTCGCGGTAGATGTTGAAGCCCGGCTCGTCGCGGGTATAGCTCACACCGGTACCGAAACCGAATCCACGGTCCATCTCACCGCGATTGAAGGCATAGTCCAGACGCCCGGTGAGCACCTTGTCGCGCGCATTGCGCTGGTAGTCAGGACGCCAATACAGCAGGCTGTAGTTGTTGTAGTTGTAGTACGACTGCGGCGCGATCGGGAAGCGCTGATTCAAGCCCGAGGTGTCGTAGTTGAAGCCATACGCCGCATTCGGCACCACCGTCACGCCAGGGCCAGTCTGCCCCGTGGGCACGGCGGCCGGACGCGAAGCGCCGGTGACGTACTTGATCATGCTGATCGGCTCGGCATAGGTCGCATCGGACCAGGAACCGCGCGCAGACAGCACCTGTCGATCATCCGGACGCCACTCGAAACCGGTCTGGCCGAGTTTGGTGCGGGTGGTGGTGATCTGATTGGAGTAACCGACCTCCACGTCACCCACCGGATACGTGCCGGACGTGGCGGTCTGGTTGTACACGTTGTTGCGGTTGCGCGGGTCGATGATGACCTCGTTGCGCTCCATGTTGTCGCGGAAATAGTAATAGCCGGCCAGCGCGTAAGCCTGCAGCGACTCGCTCACATGCGCCTCGAACTTGCCGGTGAGGCCGTAGCGGTCGCGCTTGTCCATCACGTACCAGTATTTGTCCTGCTGCGGCACGGCCCAGCCATTGCCCAGATTGGTGCCGCTTTGCAGTACGCCATTGCTGTCGTAGAACCCGTAATGCACCGTGTCGGTGGTCATGTGGGTTTCGGTGTAGCTGCTCAGTGTCTGATAGTTGCCCGACAACGTCAGGCCGTACTGCCCTTCGCTGCCGAAGGTGCGGCTACCCGTTGCGAGCAGGCGATACCCCGGATCGTCCTGATCGCGCGGCTTGCCCACGTCGTTGGCATGCCCCAGCGAAGCCTCGGCAGTGAAGAACGGCTTGCCGCCGTTTTCGAACGCACTGCGGGTCTTGAGGTTGATCGCACCGCCGGTGGCGTTGGGATCCAGGTCGGGAGTGAAGGTCTTGACGACCTGCAATTCGCTGACCATCGAGGCCGGCAGAATATCCAGGCGCACGCCGCGGGTGATCGAACCAAGCGTTCCATTCGGCGTCCCCGGGGAGGCCACGGTCAGGCCATCGATGGTGACGTTGTTGTAGGACGGACCGAGACCGCGCAGCACCGGCGTGGCGGCTTCGTCGCGCGGATGCTCGTTATCGGTCGCCGGCAACACCGACAAGCCGGGAATACGGCGCAGCGCTTCGACGATGGTGGTATCCGGCAACGCGCGCACGTCGGTGGAACTGACCACGTCGGTGATGTTGGTGGCCTCGCGCTTGCTTTCGATGGCGGCGGCATTGGCCTTGCGCACACCGGTCACCACGACGCTGGACAGGGTCTTGGTTGCGTCGGACTCGGGTGCGGCGGCGGTATTGTCAGCAGCATCGTGGGAGGTGGCCGCATCCGCCGAGGCAGAGCCTGCTGGAGTAACACTGAGCACCTCCGCCGCAAGCGCGGCATGGCAACTGGCCGCGAGCACACAAACGAAGAATACCCGTTGCCGGTGGTGGAGTGATTTCATTGCAAAGCCCCGGAAATTTGAATTTGGTCGAGTAAAACGGGGCATTTAATTCCAAAAATATGACAGTTTGATATCAACCGTCACATACTCAACCGCACGGACCGGTGCCAAGCGCAGGCCAAAGCACGCGATCTACAACGCGATGGGGTCAGTGACTGATCTTCCCGGGTCGCGGCACCGACACCGCCAGGCTCATGCCATCGGGTCGCAGGCGCGCAGCGGCAAGCCCAATGCGATCAACGCAGCACGCAGCGTGGCCGCATCGCGAAACTGCAGCGCCTGCATCCCGATCTTGGTCGCGGCGTGTACATTGCGCGGCGCGTCGTCGATGAACACGGTGCGTGCCGGCTCGATCGCATAGCGTTCGCACAGCAACGCGAAGATCGCCGGATCGGGCTTCACCAGCCGCTCCTCGCCGGACACCAGCACACCCTCGAACCAATCCAGGAACGGATAGTGTTCGCGCGCAATGGGGAAGGTCTCGTGCGACCAATTGGTCAGTGCGTACAAGCGCACATCGCAGCCACGCAGCTCTTCCAGCACCGCCACCGTCTCCTCCAGCGCACCACCCAGCATTTCAGGCCAGCGCGCGTGGTAGGCCGCGATCATCGGCGCATGTGCCGGATGCAGCGCGCTGAGTTCGGCGACCGCCTCGGCCCACGAGCGGCCCGCATCCTGACGCTCGTTCCACTGCGGGCTGCAGATCTCGCGCAGGAAATGCTCCATCTGCGCCTCCTGCGCGAACAGACGCCGATACAGATAGCGCGGGTTCCAATCGATCAGAACACCCCCGAGATCGAACACGACCGTATCGATACCGGACGCAGCGGACGAAACAGATAACGACATAACAGACTCCAAAAACGAATCAGGACACCCACACATCGGCGACGCACGGGCGACGCCAGCGCAGCGGATGCAATCAGTGCAACATGCGCTGCATGTACCACGCGATCAGCCGCGAGCGATCCAGTGCCAGACACACCTGCGCATTGGCCGTGCCGCCAGCGGATCCGGCGGTGGCGGTTGTGCTGCTCACCGGCATCTGCCGCGTATTGCCCTGATCGTCGATGACGATGCGCAGCGGCACGGTCGGACAAAGATCAGGCGCCAGCAACTGCGCCACCGGCACCACGTCGAACAGCGTCGGTGTGGCGCTGGACCAGGGCTGGTCGGTATCGCGCCACTGGTAGTAAAGCTGGGTCAGCGCATCGGTCAACGGCGTGCCATGGGCGAACAACGCGATCCGCTCCGGCTCTTCCAGCGTCACCTGGGTCGCATCCAGCGGAAACATCACGATCGGCACGCCCGCGGCGAATACACGCTGCGCCGCCGCGATATCGGAAACGATGTTGTATTCGGGCACCGGTGGATTGGACGGGCGATAGCGCGATTTACCATAGCCCACGCGCACCGAACCGCCCATCAGCACCACCTGTTTGAGTTGGGCGAAACCCACCGGATCGCGCTGTAGCGCGCGCGCCGCATCGGTCAACGGCCCGAGTACCAGCAAGGTGACCTCGCCGGGATGGCGCCGCGCCTGCGCCAGGATGAACTGCACCGCATCCGCCGCAGCGCGCGGTAGCATGCCCTTGGCCGCCCAACGCGCCTGACTGAAGGCAACCGTGCTGGTGGTGCGCTGCCCGATCGCCAGCGGAATATCGCGGCGGCCAGCCTGCCGCAGGAGACGCTGCAACAGTTGCGCGCGCAAGTCGGTGTCGCCCCAGGCCGAGGCGATGCCGAGCACTTGCAATTCCGGACTGCGCAACAGCAGCGCCAGCGCGAAGGCATCGTCGATGTCGTCGCCGATATCGGTGGACACGACCACTTTCTGCACCGGCGCGGCCATCGCAACCGACACCGCAATGGCACACGCCACCACGCTCAGCAGCACCAGCGCCGCCCATTGTTTCATAACACGCATACGCGTCTGTCCTCAATTAAGAGTGGCTCACAAAACGACGACGTCACACATCAGAAGTTGGCGCGGAACTGTGCGCCGACGATGCGCGGGTCGTTGATGAAGCCGGTGAGGTTATTGAAATCGATCGCACCGGTAGCGCGGATCTGGTTGGTGCAGTTGCGACAGAACACCGAAGCTTCGTAGGCACCACCCTCCCAGCGATATCCGACCTTGATGCCGCCCTCCAATAGCGGCTGACCGACGAACTCGCGCGAGTCATACAGAAAAAAGTTGATCGCACTGCGATAGGACCAGTCGGTGAAGAAAAAAACCTCGGCGTCATCGCCAACCGGGATACCGTAGCGCAAGGTAGCGTTGCCCATCCATTTGGCCGATTGTGGCAGCACGTTGCCGTTGATCAACGCACGCCCGGCAGCATTGAGCGGATCGGTGACGGTGCAGGTGCGGCACACGCCGACCGACAGCGTCGGATCTTCGATGCGTGTCCAGTTGTAAGCTCCGCCCAGAGTCACACGCAGGTTCTGGCCCAACATCGCCTCGCTATCGAACTCGGCACCACGCGCCTTGGAGGTATTGGCGTTGAGCAAGCGGATGTCGTTGGAAGTGCCGCCCACCGCGGTCAATTGCTGTTTTTTTACGTTGAAATCGTAAATATCGAAACTCAAGCGCGCGCGCTTGTCGAACAGATCGGACTTGATACCGACCTCATAGGAATCCACGGTCTCCGGTGCGGCCACGGTCAATGGCGCCGTCGCCGATGGCACGCCGAAACTGGCACCGCGAAAACCACGCGCTGCACGCGCATAGACGTTGACGTTCTCATCAATTTTATAGGTGGCACCGAGGTCGCCGGTGAATTTGGCGTTGTCGGTGCTGCCGCTGGATGGCTGCTGCAGGACGACGCGATCCAGTGCAAGGACGTCGAACCGCTTCCTGTCGTCGGTGTAGCGCAGGCCGACACGCACATCCAGACGCTCGCTGACAGCATCATGCAACGAGCCGAACGCCGCCCACGAGGTATTGCGCTGGCGAGTCAATTGATAGCTGGACAACGAACCGCCGGCAAGCGTGTCGTAGCTGTAGTTCTCCCCTTCCACCGCATCTTGGAAGTAGTACAAGCCAGCTTGCCAATTGAGCGGACCGGCATACTGCGACTCGGCACGCAGCTCCTGGGTGTACTGCTCCAGGCGCTTGATGCCGCCAGCGGTCTCCACCGGAAACGGGATCGTCCCTGGGCCGGATGGCGGCGCGAATACCGCGCCATAGCCGCCGTCGATGTCGCCACGGCTGTAGTACTTGCCGATGCCCTCGTAGCCGGTGATCGCATGCAGCACGAGATCGCCCAAGGTCCAGGTCAGGTTGGCGCTACCGCCGTCGGTCTGCAATTGCTGAGTGTTCTTGCCGTCGATGGAGACCTTGTCCGGGTCGAAACCAGCGATCAGCCGATTGCTGCCCGGTTGGAAAATATTGGCGCGAAACAGCCGCGCAGTGCCGTCGAGATGGCGCGCATGTGCATTGAACAGCGCACTGAATGTTTCGCCCGGCTGAAACAGCAGTTGCAGGCGCACCGCCGAATCCATGTAGCCTTCGAACGAACGGTCATCGACCGTGTTGTCGACCCAGTCGCCACGACGCTGACCCAGCGCCGAGAGGCGCGCCGCCCACCGCTCGCCCAGCGCGACACTCAGACCCGTCTCCATGTTCATCGTGCCGTAGGTGCCATAAGACAGACTGGCATAGCCATCGTTGGCACCGAGGATCGGTTTGACCGAGTTGAACTTCACCACACCCGCAGGCGTGTTGCGGCCGAACAGGGTACCCTGGGGACCGCGCAGCACTTCCAAGCTCTGCAGATCGAAGATCGGAAAGCCCTTCAAGAATGCGTTCTCGGCGACCACGTCGTCGTAGATCAGCGACACTGGCTGCGAGGCATAGATGTTGAAATCGGTATTGCCGTAGCCACGGATGTAAAACCGTGGGAACACGCGGCCATTGGAGGACTCGACATTGAGGCTGGGCGCCTTGCCCGCCAACACGCGCACGTCCGCGCCACTGGTGGCGATCGTATCCAGGTACTCAGGGCGCAACACGCTGGCCGACACCGGCACATCCTTGGCATCCTCGGTCCGCCGCTCGACGGTGACCTTGACCGCATCCAAGCGGGCAACCCCATCGCTGTTGTCCGCCTGCTGCGCGGAAGCAGAGAACGAAAAAGCGGAAACGACAAGTGCGCTGGCGCGCAGCGAACGACTGGCGGACATGGAAACTCCGGAGTGGGGGACGGGAGCGCGTCGCGGAGCTTGGTCGCGCCGCACAACAATTAACACAACGCACAGGTGATGCGCATCTGCCCGCATGCGCATCTGCCTGCTATTGAACAGGATTGCCGCAGCTCCACACGCCCCTGTAGCCACCCTTGTCCCATGCTTGGTCGGTAGACACCTGCGACGGCGCCGCTATGCCGCTGGCAGCGACACCTCACTGAACACAATCGCGCGCCCATGCGCTACTGCGACCTTCGTTGGCCTTGACCGTGTCTGGACGCGGAACAGGTCAAGCTCAGCTGTAAGTTCACCGAACCAGGTCATGACTTGAGCAGTCAACTCCGCGCCCACTACCATGGGTCGGGCCAGGATGCGTATATAGTCCGATTGAGCGCGCCGCGCTGTAAACCGGATGGTGCGAACCACCACAATGGATTGAATAAAGGATCGTCACTATGGGAATGAAGGCCCGCCTCGCAACCGCCCTGGCC
>NZ_JZIM01000018.1:0-49440 GCF_000963215.1 Xanthomonas sp. MUS 060 | reverse complement strand
CGCCACGATGCCGGTGAGGTCAGTCATCGTATCGATGCGCAGACGTTCCCCGGCGATTATGGGCGGATGGCGGCGGAAACCAATGCACTGGTGTCCTCGCACCTGGCGGTCAAGACCAAGCTGGCGCAGATCATGGGGCGCTATGCGATTGGCGATCTGAGTCAGGACATGGATCGCCTGCCCGGCGAGGAAGCGGTATTGAGCAAGACCATGGACGAGGTGAAGGCGAACCTGTCAGCGATGAATGGGCAGATCAAGCAATTGGCGCACTCGGCGGCGCATGGCGACTTCGCCGCGCGCGGTGATGCCGAGCGCTTCCAGTACGACTTCCGGTTGATGGTGGAGAGCCTCAATCAACTGATGTCCACGGCCGATCGATGGCAATCTACAGTCCTTGTCGGCGCTGCTGCAGGCGATTGCGGCGGGCGATCTGACCGCGCGCATGCATGGCGAGTTCCACGGTGTGTTCGCGCAAATGCGCGACGATGCCAATGCCACGGCCGAGCAACTGGCCAGTATCGTGGGGCGAATCAAGCAGTCGGGCAATCTACAGTCCTTGTCGGCGCTGCTGCAGGCGATTGCGGCGGGCGATCTGACCGCGCGCATGCATGGCGAGTTCCACGGTGTGTTCGCGCAAATGCGCGACGATGCCAATGCCACGGCCGAGCAACTGGCCAGTATCGTGGGGCGAATCAAGCAGTCGGCCGGTTCGATCAACGCCGCCGGCCGCCAGTGAAATCGCCACGGGTAACGATGACTTGTCGCAACGGACCGAGCAGCAGGCGGCGAGCCTGGAGGAAACGGCCGCTTCGATGGAAGAGCTGACCTCCACGGTGAAGCAGAACGCGGAGAATGCACGCCAAGCCAATCAACTTGCTGCCGGCGCCGCGTCGGTGGCCTCGCAAGGTGGTGCGGTGGTCGGTCAAGTGGTGCAGACCATGAGCGGCATCGAGGCGGCCTCGAAGAAGATTGCCGACATCATCAGCGTGATCGATGGCATCCAGTGAAATCGCCACGGGTAACGATGACTTGTCGCAACGGACCGAGCAGCAGGCGGCGAGCCTGGAGGAAACGGCCGCTTCGATGGAAGAGCTGACCTCCACGGTGAAGCAGAACGCGGAGAATGCACGCCAAGCCAATCAACTTGCTGCCGGCGCCGCGTCGGTGGCCTCGCAAGGTGGTGCGGTGGTCGGTCAAGTGGTGCAGACCATGAGCGGCATCGAGGNGCGGCGGGCGATCTGACCGCGCGCATGCATGGCGAGTTCCACGGTGTGTTCGCACAAATGCGCGACGATGCCAATGCCACGGCCGAGCAACTGGCCAGTATCGTGGGGCGAATCAAGCAGTCGGCCAGTTCGATCAACGCCGCCGCCAGTGAAATCGCCACGGGTAACGATGACTTGTCGCAACGGACCGAGCAGCAGGCGGCGAGCCTGGAGGAAACGGCCGCTTCGATGGAAGAGTTGACCTCCACGGTGAAGCAGAATGCCGAAAGCGCCCGCCAAGCCAACCAACTTGCTGTCGGCGCCGCGTCGGTGGCCTCGCAAGGCGGTGCGGTGGTCGATCAAGTGGTGCAGACCATGAGCGGCATCGAGGCGGCCTCGAAGAAGATTGCCGACATCATCAGCGTGATCGATGGCATCGCACGCATTCCAGACCAATATTCTGGCGCTCAACGCGGCGGTGGAAGCGGCGCGCGCCGGTGAGCAGGGACGTGGGTTTGCGGTGGTGGCGAGCGAAGTGCGGACGTTGGCGCAGCGTTCGGCGAATGCGGCCAAGGAGATCAAGGGGTTGATCGACGACTCGGTGACTCGCGTGGCGGAAGGTTCGCAGTTGGTGGATCAGGCGGGCAAGACGATGCAGGAGATCGTGTCCTCGGTGCAGCGCGTGACCGACATCATGGGCGAGATTTCTGCGGCTTCGCAGGAGCAGTCAGCGGGCATCGATTCCAGACCAATATTCTGGCGCTCAACGCGGCGGTGGAAGCGGCGCGCGCCGGTGAGCAGGGACGTGGGTTTGCGGTGGTGGCGAGCGAAGTGCGGACGTTGGCGCAGCGTTCGGCGAATGCGGCCAAGGAGATCAAGGGGTTGATCGACGACTCGGTGACTCGCGTGGCGGAAGGTTCGCAGTTGGTGGATCAGGCGGGCAAGACGATGCAGGAGATCGTGTCCTCGGTGCAGCGCGTGACCGACATCATGGGCGAGATTTCTGCGGCTTCGCAGGAGCAGTCAGCGGGCATCGAGCAGGCAGGTCAACCAGACGGTGACGCAGATGGACGAGAGTACGCAGCAGAACGCGGCGCTGGTGGAAGAAGCCACGGCTGCGGCGCGTTCGATGGAGCAGCAGGCGGTGGAGTTGAGCCAGGCGGTGGCGTTGTTCAAGCTCGATGCCTCTGCGGCGATGCCGCCGCGTCAGAGCAAGGCGGCGGTGGCGTCCGTGGTCAAGCCGGTCGTGGCCGCCACGCGACCAGGCGGTGGAGTTGAGCCAGGCGGTGGCGTTGTTCAAGCTCGATGCCTCTGCGGCGATGCCGCCGCGTCAGAGCAAGGCGGCGGTGGCGTCCGTGGTCAAGCCGGTCGTGGCCGCCACGCGACGCGAGCGAGCGGCCGGTTGCGGCGGTAGCGCTGGAGAAGGGTTGGCAGGAGTTCTAAGCCACGTCCTTGTGGAACGATGGCGCTGCTGCGCGGCGCCATCCAGCACGTTGTAACGGATTTCTCATGCGCTGTGCCTGCGGCGTCGCGGCGGTAGCTCCCCGTGCCGTGCGCGGTTGGCCGTGTCTGCAATCGGCATGACAGCGACGTTTGCTTTCCGGGCCTTGCCTCGTCGCTGACAACGCAAGGTGCGTTTGCCAGCGCAGCTCTCCGATTCGCTCTGCATTCTAGGCCACAGCTCGCACGTTGCCCCGGCGACGTTGTATCGTGTCATGGTTTGGCCTTCCGATTGCACGATGCCGCCTCCATCCACGCCTGTCCGTCCTGCCACTACCGTGCCCCTGCGCCATGCGTTGAGGCCGCGGCAATTGATCATGATGGGATTGGGCGGCGCGATCGGTGCCGGTCTGTTCCTCGGCTCCGGCGTTGGCGTGCATCTGGCCGGGCCGGCGGTGCTGATCTCCTATCTGGTCGCCGGTGCCCTGGTGATCATCGTGATGAATGCGCTCGGCGAAATGGCCGCAGCCAATCCGTCCAGTGGTGCGTTCTCGGTATATGCCGCCGACGCGATGGGCCCGACCATCGGTGCAACCGTGGGTTGGTTGTGGTGGCTGCAGTTGGTGATCGTGATTGCCGCTGAGGCGGTGGGCGCGGCTGGCTTGCTGGCGACGCTCTGCCCGGTGTCGGTCCCGCTGGTCGCACTCGGGTTCATGATCGTGCTCACCGCGATCAATTTGCTGGGTGTGCGCAACTTCGGCGAGTGCGAGTTCTGGTTTGCCATCCTCAAGGTGGCGGCGATCCTGGCCTTCATTCTGCTTGGCGTGGCGTTGTTGGCCGGTTGGTTGCCGGGAGTGGTCGCGCCGGGCTTGTCCAATATCACCGGCAACGGCGGATTTGCGCCCAGGGGCATCGCCGGTATCGCGGCGGCGTTGTTGGTCGTGGTGTTCGCCTTCGGTGGCACCGAAATCGTGGCGGTGGCGGCGGCCGAGACCGCTGACCCGGAGCGCAGTATCGCGCGGGCGATCCGCAACGTGGCTTGGCGGATCCTGGTGTTTTACATCGGCTCGCTGAGCGTCATCGTCGCGGTGGTGCCTTGGCAGAGCGCGGCGCTGGCATCGCCATTCGCCGCAGTGCTGCAGGTGGCCAGGATTCCCGGCGCGGCGACCGGCATGACCTTGATCGCGGTGATCGCGTTGTTGTCGGCGCTCAATGCCAATCTGTACGGCGCATCGCGGATGATCTTTTCGCTGGCCCAACGCGGCGAGGCGCCGCGTCTGCTGGCGCTCGCCAGTCGCCAGCAGGTACCGTGGCTGGCGGTACTGGTCAGTGTGTCGTTCGGGTTCGTCGCCGTGGTGCTGGAGCTGCTGTATCCCAACCGCGTATTGCCGGTGCTGCTCAACATCGTCGGTGCGACGTGCCTGCTGGTGTGGACGATTTCGCTGGTGTCGCAGCTGATTTTGCGCGTGCGTGCCGACCGTCGTGGTACGCGCTTGCCTTTCCGCATGCGCGGTTATCCGCTGCTGAGCGTGCTGGCGTTGGCGATTCTGGCGCTGATTTTCGTTCTGTTGGTGGCGTCGCCGGACACGCGCGGACAGTTTCTATCGATTGCGGCAATGACCGCGGCGATCGCCTTGGTCAGTGGTGTGGCGCGGCGGTGGCGCGCCCGCTAGGACGCGGCTCAGCTTAGGAGCAAGCGCGCACCCAGCGCGCATAGCAGTGCTGGCGGCATCACCAGTACGCCGAGTTTGAGAAAGCGCCAGAAGCCGACGTCCTCGCCCTCGCGACGGATCGCGGTCAGCCACAGGATGGTCGCCAGCGAGCCGGTGATCGACAGGTTCGGGCCAAGGTCCACCCCGATCAGCAGCGCATCCACCACCAGTTGCGGCGGCTGCGCCTGGGCCACGGTGGTGCTGGCGATCAGCCCGGCAGGCAGGTTGTTCATCAGGTTGGAGCCGAATGCCAGCAAGGTTCCGGCGATGCCGGCAGTGGCCTGCGGCGCGTGCGCGGCGGCGGCGCTCAGGTGCTGTGCGAGCAGGCCGATCACGCCGGTGCGCGATAGCGCTTCGACCAGGACGAACAGGCCCGCGACCAGTGGCAACACCGACCACGACACCGCTCGGACCATCGGCAGTGGTGACTGCCGCCCGCCCAGGCAGACCACGCCCAGTGTGGCCAGGCCGGCCAAACAGGTGGGCAGCCCCAGGTCCAGGCCCAGCGCGGAGACGCCCACCAATAGTGCGGCGGTGGCGAGAATGCCGATCAGTGCGAACGTGCCGCCACGGGTCAATGGCACGGTATCCACGCGCTCGGCGCAGCGCCCGGACAGGTCCTTGCGTTCGGCCCAGCGCAGCATGCAGAAGGTCACGCCGATTGCCAGCACCGATGGCAGCGCGAATGCGGACATCCAGGCGCCCAGGGTCGGCATCTGTCCGCCGTACATCACCAGATTGGCGGGGTTGGAGATCGGCAACACGAAGCTGCCCGCGTTGGCGATCAGCGCGCAGGCGAACAGCAGCGGCAGCGGCTTGGCTCCGGCCTTGCGGGCGGCGGCGTATACCGCCGGGGTCAGGACGACCGCAGTGGCATCGTTGGACAGAAATGCGGTGACGACGATGCCAACGCCGAATACAAGCGCGAACAGGCGTGGAGTCGCGCCACCGGCCAGGTTCACCGCGTGCATGGCGACCCAGTCGAACAGGCCTTCGGCGCGTGCGGTTTCCGACAGCAGCATCATGCCGATCAGGAACAGATACACGTCCATACCTTTGAGCACCGCCCGCCACGCTTCACCGCCTGGCATCAGCCCCAGCGCCATCAGCAGTAGCGCGCCACCGACCGCCCAGCACGCCTCGGGTAATTTGAACGGCCGCACGATCACTGCGGCGGTGGCCAGTGCGCAGATGCCCCAGGTGACCAGATGAGCGGTGTGCGTGTCGAGCATGTGCATCATGCCGCTGCCGCCGGATGCAGCACGCGCACGACGGCGTGGGTCGGCTGCACGATGGCACAGGCGAAGCGGGGACGTGTGGTGTCACTGGCGGCAGGCATGAGTGTGGTCGATGCAGGCAGCAATGGGGGCGGTAAGGATAGCAGTGGTCGGGGTGGGGCTTGGAGCAAGCGCTATTGGAAGTGCCGAGGTTGCGTGCATCGAGAGAGCCAGTGCATGCGCCATCGCATCGCATCGCGGCGTTTGCATGGTTGCCGATGCGGTGCGGTTCAGTCGTCGGTTGTGCTCTTTGTGCCGGTGTCAACGCGTTTTTGTGCGAACAGCCACTGCCACATCTTCGGATCGCGATAGGTGGCATCCCACGCGTTGTGATTGCCGTGCGGGTATTCGGTGTAGTGCACGTCGGCGTTGAGGTTATTGAACGCGCGAAAAATCTTGCGGTCGTCGTGAGGCAGCACCAGATCGTCCTGAGCGCCGTGGAAGATCCACACCGGGATGTGCTGCAGGCGTTGCGCCAGGGCCGTGTAGGGGTCGGATAGATAGGCCACTGGTGTGACCACCAGATATTCGCGATCTTCGTGCGGGGACAGAATCGCTCCGCAGATCGGCACCAATGCGGCGAAACGCTGTGGCTGCTGCAGCGCGATCTCCCAGGTGCCGTAACCGCCCATCGACATCCCGGTCAGGTAAGTGCGTTGCGGGTCGCCGTTGAATTCCGCGCTGGCCTCGTCCAACGCTTGCAGCGCCATGGTCGCATTGATGCCGTTCCACTCTTCGCCGTCGGGCACTTGCGGCAGCACCACCAATGCAGGGAAATCGCCCAGATGGCGGCGCAGATACGGCCCCAGGCCGGTGTCGACCTGATCGAGGTTATTGTTGCCGCGCTCGCCCGAGCCATGCAGGAACAACACGATGGGCATCAATCCTTGGCGATACGCCGGCGCTGGTACGAACACTTGGTAACGGTACACGCGCCCATCGAGGTTGAGCTGGCGGCTGACGAAATGGCCGGTGGCCGGATCGCTGGGCAAGCTACTGCATCCCACCATCGAGAGACACAGCACAAGCAGCAGCGCACGCACGGACATGATGGGATCTCGGATCGTAGGTTCGCAGTATCGTGGCCCTGGCATCCCAACGACAATCCACCGGCACGCGGCGGACATGCGCCAGTCAGGCGTGACTTACAACAGCATCAGGGTGGCCAGACCGAGGAAGCTGAGAAATCCCATCACGTCGGTCAGTGTGGTCAGGATCACGCCACCGGCTAGCGCCGGATCGAACCCCAGGCGTTTGAGCGTCAACGGCACCAGGACGCCGCCGAGCGCGGCGGTGAGCAGGTTGATGGTCAGCGCCGAGCCGATCACCAGCGACAGCAGCGGTTGCCCTAACCACACCAGCACGATCAGGCCCAGGCCGATGCCCAGTGCCAAGCCGTTGATCAGTGCCACCGAGAGTTCCTTGCGCAGCAGCACGATCACGTTGGACGCGCCGATCTGGCCCAACGCCAGGCCGCGCACCATCAGTGCCAGCACTTGGGTGCCGGCATTGCCGCCCATCCCGGCCACGATCGGCATCAATGCGGCCAGCGCCACTAGTTTGGCGATGGTGTGCTCGAATTGGCTGACCACGCTGGAGGCGATGAATGCGGTGCCGAGATTGATGGTCAGCCACAGCAAGCGCCGCCGGAACGCGCGTCGTACCGGGCTGAACAGATCCTCGTCTTCGTCCAGGCCGGCGGCGCTCATTGCCTGGTGCTCGGCCTGGTCGCGGATGATGTCGACCACGTCGTCGATGGTGATGCGACCGAGCAGGATGTTGTTGTCGTCCACGACCGGTGCGGAGATCCAGTCGTGGTCGGAGAACCGCCGTGCGACTTCGTCGGCGCTTGCGTTGACGTCGATGGCCGGTTGCTCGTCGTCGATCAGCCGGTTGATCGGGGTGGAGTCCTCGTGGGTGACCAATGCCGCCAGCGATACCCGTCCCAGGTACTGGTGACGGCGGCTCACCACGAATAAATGGTCGGTGTGGTCGGGCAGTTCGCCGCGCAGGCGCAGGTAGCGCAGCACCATGTCCAGGTTGACGTCGGCGCGCACCGTGACCACGTCCGGATTCATCAGGCGGCCGGCGCTGTTCTCGGGATAGGACAGCACCTGCTCCAGCCGTTCGCGGTTCTCGCGATCCATCGACTTGAGGACTTCGTCGATGACGGTGTCCGGCAGATCCTCGACCAGATTGGCCAGGTCGTCGATGTCGAGGTCTTCGACCGCGGCGACGATTTCGTCCGGGTCCATGTGCGCGAGCAGGTTCTCGCGGACTTCCTCACCGACGTGCAGCAACACCTCGCCATCGTCTTCCGGATCGACCAGGCCCCACACCACCTCACGCTTGCCCGGCGGCAGCGATTCCAACAGATTGCCGATCTCCGCTGGCGTCAGCGTATTGACCAGCCGGCGTACCGGGCCCAGGCGCCGGCTGTCCAACGCATCGCTGAGCAGGCGCAGTTGTCGCGCGGTCTTCTCGTGGCGGACGGCATCGGCCATGCGCTGCTCCCTCTGGTCGTGGTCGCGCGCCGAAGCAGCGCGGGCGGTCAGGTGTTCATGTCGACATTATCGCCTGCATCGTGCGGTGATGCGCGGCGTCAGTGGTCGCAGCAGCGAGTGGTTCGGGATTTTCGCCCGTGCGCGTCAGCGCTCTGCTACAAGCACACTCTCTGCGCCATTGCGTTGCGAGCAACGGCCTGGTGAGACCTGGACAACACAAACTTGGATGTCGGCAGGCGTTCGTAGCGACATCCAAATGCAGTGCGCGAAATACAGTCCACTCTTGTGCGATGACGCGAGCGCATCTGCCTAGCGCAGCGTGTAGGTGTCGCGAACGGCTCAGCCCAACCAGCGCTCGATGCCACGCCGATCCCGGGCGGCCAGCAGTTTCGCTGCACGGGCGCGCAGCGTTGCCAGGTCGCTGTCGCGGATCACCCGACGCACTTCCAGCAGCGTCGCCGGATGCAGGCTGAACTCGCGCAGTCCCAACGCCAGCAGCATTGGGGTCAGAGCCGGGTCGCCGGCAATTTCGCCGCATACGGCCACCGGCTTGGCGTGGGCCTGGCCGGTGGCGATGACCTGCGCGATCAGCCGCAGGACCGCCGGATGCAGTGGCGAGTACAGTTCGCCCAGTGCCTCGTTGTTGCGGTCGGCGGCCAGGAGATACTGCACCAGATCGTTGGTGCCGATCGACAGGAAGTCCACGGCGTCGATGAAGCTGTCCAGCGCGATCGCCGCCGCGGGCACCTCGATCATCGCGCCGAGTTGGACATGTTCGGCAATCGCGTGGCCGTCACGGCGCAACTGCGTGGCGATGCGCTTGAGGTGCCGGCGCATCGCCATGATTTCCTCGCGCGCGCCGATCATCGGCAGCAGCACACGCATCGGCCCGTAGGCGGAGGCGCGCAGGATCGCGCGCAACTGGGTGTTGGATATCCTGGGTCTGGCCAGCGACAGGCGCACGCCGCGCAGCCCCAACGCCGGGTTCTGTTCGTTGCTCAGGGTCAGGCCGGTGCGGTCGGCCTTGTCCGCGCCCAGATCCAGGGTGCGAATCGTCACCGGTCGTCCGCTCATGCCCAGCACCGCATCGCGGTAGGTGTGGAACTGCTCCTCCTCGTCCGGCAGCGCTTCGCGTTGCAGGAACAGGAACTCGGTGCGATACAGGCCCAGGCCGTCGACGCCGAGCGCATGCGCGCGGGCCACGTCCTCGCGCGATTCGGCGTTGGCCAGCAGCGTAATGTCCACGCCGTCGCGAGTGCGGCTTGGCTTGGAGCGCAGCTTGCCGAGGCCGCGCTGCAACTTGGCCTGCTCGCGCACACGCACGCGGTAGTTTTGCAGGTCCTGCGGAGTCGGATCCAGTAGCACCGCGCCCTGGGTGCCATCGATGATCAGGACGTCGCCGTCGTTGATTTTCTGTAGTGCGTCGGCGACGCCCACCACCAGGGGCAGGTGCAGGCTGCGCGCCAGAATCGCGCTGTGCGACAGGGTGCTGCCGGCACTGGTGACGATGCCGACCACACCTTGCGTCTGCAACTGCGCCAGTTCCGATGGGGCCACGTTTTCACAGACCAGGATCTCGCCGGCCAGGCCTTCGTTGTCCGGCTGGCGCTTGTGCAAGAACGCATGGATTCGCCCAATCACATGGTCCAGATCGTCCATGCGGCTTTTCAGATAGGCGTCTTCCATGTTGTCGAACACGGTCGCCAGGCGGTCGCGTTGCAAGCGCAGTGCATAGTCGGCGCTGTAGCGGCCGGTGCGGATCAACTCGTCCAGACCGAACAGCAGTTCGGGATCGTCGAGCAATAACGCGTGCAGGTCGAGGAATTCGCCGACTTCCTTGGCGAGCGCACCATGCAGACGCAGGCGCAGTCCGTGCATTTCTGCGCGTGCCGCATCCACGGCACGATGCAGGCGGTGGAGTTCGTCGGGAATTTGCGCCGCGTTGATACGCTGTTCGGCGACATCCAGCGCGTGCGGCAGGCGCACCCGTGCCCGGCCAAGTGCATTGCCGCGCGACGCGCCGTGACCGGCGATACGCATGCTCACCGCACGCGCCCATGGCGGCACCGCGTCGTCCTCTGCGGCCGCCTGCGGCGCATGTTTAGCTATCCTCGTCGAAGCGCCGCGCGAACAGGTCGATCGCGGCTTGGAGTGCTTCGGCCTCATCGGCGCCGTCTACCCGCACGGTCACCGGTGTGCCTTTTGAGGCAGCCAGCAGCATCACTCCCATGATGCTTTTGGCGTTGACCTCGCGTCCTTTGGCCGCCAGCGTGGCGTTGCAACGAAACGAAGAGAGCGTCTGCACCAGTTTGGCGGTTGCCCGGGCATGTAACCCCAGGCGGTTGGTCACCATGAGTTCGCGTTCAAGCATCGTCGATCACCACGCCGTTGCGCGAGCCGGCGGCAGCCGTTGCCGGCAGTTGCTCCAGGCTCTGTTCTGGATAGTTCATGATCCGCAGCAGCATCGGCAGACTGAGTGCGGAGACGCGTCGCACCGGGGTACCCAGCCGCGCCAAGCGTATCGCCAGATTGCTTGGGCTGGCACCGTATAAGTCGGTGAGCACCAGCACGCCATCGCCATCGTCGACCCGGCGTAGCGCTGCCGATGCCTTCGGTAACAGTGCGTCGAGGTCGGCATCCAATGGGACTTCGAAGGCTTCGGTCTTCAGCGGCAATTGCTGCAACAGTCCGGTCGCCACGCTCAACAGCGCCGCGCCGATGCCAGGATGAGTGATGAGGAGAATGCCACAGGCCATGGGTCAACGTTAACAGGTCGGGCAGGGGGCAGGGAATGGGCGTTTGACGCCCCAATGGGTGCTGCTGATTCGAAGAATGGTTGCGATGTATGCCTGCTTGGGGGCCGACATGGTCTGGTCATTGCCTCAATCAAGTGGTGGCGATGCTGTAAACGCGATGCGCGCGCTCGCAGTCAGAGTGGTCAACAAAACGTCGCCAGTCGCTGTCGGGTGGGTGCGGACAGCGCGGCGTTGCTGCATTCAATCCTGTTCGCGATGAAAGGTCGCCACTTCCTGCCAGCCCTGCTCGCGGGCGTGTCGGGCCATGCGTTCGGCCAGGTACACCGAGCGGTGCTTGCCACCGGTGCAGCCGAAGGCGATGGTGACGTAGCTGCGGGTATCGTTACGTAGCCGTGGTAGCCAGGTGTCGAGGAAGTCGATCAACTGTGCGGTATAGCGCTGCACTTCCGGCTGGGCGTCCAGGTAGTCGCGCACAGCGCCGTCGCGGCCGCCCAGCGGACGCAGTTCCGGATCCCAGTGCGGATTGGGCAGCATGCGCGCGTCGAAGACGAAGTCGGCCTCGACCGGCACACCGCGCTTGTAGGCAAAGGATTCGAACAGTAAAGAGAGGGTGTTTTCGGCGGCAAGCGCGAATTCGGTGGTCACGCGCCTGCGTAGCTGATGGACGTTGAGCGTGCTGGTGTCGATCACCGCATCGGCTTCGTGGCGCAACGGCATGGTCAGCCCGCGCTCGCGCTCGATCGCTTCCGGCAGCGACAGGCCCTGGTGCGAGAGCGGATGGCGCCGACGCGTATCGGCATAGCGCTTGATCAACGCGTCGTCGTTGGCGTCGAAAAACAGCAGCCGCGCGTCCAGGCCGAACTGCGCCACCACTTCGCGCCAGCGCGGGAATTGGGTGAGGTCACTGTGGCGGTTGCGCACATCGATGCCGACAGCGAGCTTGCTGGGGCCGCCATCTTCGCGCACCAGGCTCTTGACGAAAGCCGGCAGCAATTCCACCGGCAGGTTGTCCACGCAGTAGTAGTCCAGGTCCTCGAAGGTTTTCAGCGCCACCGATTTGCCGGAGCCGGACAGGCCGCTGACGACCACCAGGGTGGAGGTGTTCGCCATGGTATTCATGGGCCGCGTCGCTCCAGCATATTGCTATGGCGTGCGATGAACATCGCTGCGGGGTCGATACCCTTGGTGCGCAGGATGTGCAGGCGCGTGGCGGCTTCGGTCAGGACCGCCAGGTTACGGCCTGGCATCACCGGCAGGGTGATCAGTGGGACGTCCAGGTCCAGGACGTGGCGGGTTCCCGAATCGCCGGTGAGGCGTTCGTAGCCATGGGGGGTGGGTTCGGTCATGGGGCGGGTCAGATGCACGATCAAGCGAAGATACTTGTTCTTCTTGACAGCCGTGTCGCCGAACATGTCGCGTACATTCAGCACGCCCAGCCCGCGGACTTCCAGCAGGTCCTGCAGCAGTTCCGGACAGGTGCCGTCGAGTACATCCGGGGCGATCTGAGTGAACTCGGGGGCGTCGTCGGCAACCAGACGGTGGCCGCGACTGAGCAATTCCAGCGCCAGTTCGCTCTTGCCCGAGCCTGCATCGCCGGTGATCAAGACGCCGATCGAATAGATCTCCATGAACACGCCGTGCAGGATGATGCGTGGCGCCAGCGTGCGCGCCAAGTGGTAGGAGAGGTGATTGAGCAACTCATGGCCACGTTTGGGCGAGACCCACAGCGGGGTGTCGGACTCTTCGGCGGCTGCCCGTAGATCTTCCGGGCACGACTGGTTCTTGGTGATGACCAGCGCCAGTGGCCGGACATCGACGATTTTCTCGATGGTCTCCCAGCGCTGGCGTGCGTCCAACGAATCCAGCCATGCCAGTTCTTCGCTACCGAGAATCTGGACTTTGTTGGGATAGATGGTGTTGAGATAGCCAGCCAGGGACGGGCGTCGAGAGACTGTGTTGCCCGCCTCCAGGATGCGGTGTTCGCCCTTGTGGCCAGCCAGCCAGCGCAGGCCGAGCCGGTCGCGCTGTTGATCGAACAGTTCGCGGGCGTCGATGCTGGTGTTCATGCGGCGCGGGTCTGGGTGTCGTCACCCTGCCGCGAGTAAGCCGCGGTGGTATTGGGTGCGTGGCGGAGTGTCCGGTTGGCATGATCGATGCCGCATGGTCGATCGTGCGGCGATTTCGCCATCCATTGCTGGGGATCGTGTGTTCGCACCGTCATGGCGACGCTCTGATCGACCGGCGTGCGGCAGTCATCGGAATTGATCGATTGCCGCCACCGCACGAGGCATCCAGACGCCGAGTATGGCCGTGGGTGAAGGCCAAGCCATGTGTGCTGGCGGTGCTGCCGTGCCGTGTTTTCTTGCTCAGGCGGGAGACGGTGTGCAACAAGATGGTGCGACCAGCGACCGACAGCGCCTGGGTGCTGTCGGTCGCGATCAGATCGGTCAAAGGGCATGGCGGCGCACTATCTGCGAGGAGTCAGGCGAGATTGTCGCGTACCTCGGCCGCATGGTGGTCCTGTTTCTTTTCTTTGTGCTTGATGATCAAGCGGTCGAGCTTGTCGGCGAGCAGGTCGATCGCCGCGTACATGGTCTGCGCTGTGGCGTCGGCGTGCAGGGTGCGACCGGGGACGTTGATCGTGGCTTCGACGTGATGGTCGGGCTTGCGCAGCGCCAATTGGGCGCGGACCTCGATGGTTTCTTCGTAGTGTCGCTTCAGCCGTTGCAGCTTGGTCTCCACGTATTCGCGCAGGGCGGGGGTGACTTCAATCTGGTGGCCGTAGGTCTCGATACGCATCGGATACTCCTTGGTTCGGGATTCACCTATGAACGATTGCCGCCGTTAGCCGATACGCACGCGTTCGTGGGAGGCGGGAATGTTCATGGCCTCACGATACTTGGCCACGGTGCGGCGCGCTACCGGTACGCCGGTATTTTTCAGCAGGTCGGCCAGCTTGGCGTCAGAAAGCGGCTTGCGTGGGTTCTCCGCCTCGATCAGACGCCGGATCATCGCTTGAATGGCGGTGCTCGATGCCTCCCCGCCACTGCCGGTGTCGATGCCGGAGGCGAAGAAGGCGCGTAGCGGGATGGTGCCACGCGGTGTGCGCACGTATTTGCGGGCAATGGCACGGGAGATGGTGCTTTCGTGCAGACCCAGCTCGCCGGCGATCTCGCGCAGGGTCAGCGGACGCAGGGCTTGTTCGCCGAATTCCAGGAAACCGGCTTGTTGTCGCAGTAAGCAGCGGGTCACCTTGAGCAGGGTCTCGCCACGGGCCTCCACGCTCTTGAGCAGCCAGCGCGCTTCCTGCAATTGTCCGCGCAGGTAGCCGGCGTCGCTTTCGCCACATTGGCGGATCAGCCGTTCGTAGCCGCGATGGATGGTGACCTTGGGTTGGGCGTGTGCGGACAGGGCCGCGTGCCAGACCCCGCGTTGGCGCCAGACGATACAGTCGGGCACGACATAGGTGTCGCTACCGAGTTCGCCGATCTGTTTGCCTGGACGTGGGTCCAGCGAGCGCAGCAACGCGACTGCCGTGTCCACGTCCGCAACCGGGTGTTTGAGCGCGTGAGCCAGGCCGGCGATGCCGCTGCGCGGGAGTTTTTCCAATGATCCGTTGACGATCGTGCGCGCCAGTTCCAGTCCGGGAGTGGCCTTGGGCAGCATGTCCAGTTGCAGGGTCAGGCATTCCTCCAGGCTGCGCGCGGCGATGCCGGTCGGGTCGAAGCGCTGGATTTGGTGCAGCACGGTGAGGATTTCGTCCTCGTCGGCGATGATGTTCGGGCGCAGTGTGTCGGCGATCGCAGCCAGCGGCTCACGCAGGTAGCCGTCGCTGTCGAGCGCGTCGATCAACGCGACACCGATACTGCGGTCGCGTGCGGACAGGGGCGAGAGGTGCAATTGCCACAGCAGATGATCGATCAACGTTTCCGGCTCAGCCACGCGTTCGGCGAGGCTGCCCGTGTCGTCGTCGTCGAACCCACCGCCGCTGCCGTGACTCCAGGCCGGGTCGGTTGCTGTCCAGTCTTCTCCGCTGTCGGCCGGCGACGTTTCGTCATGGGCGTCGCCGGCAGGAGCGAGGGTGTCGCGATCGGCAGCGGTGCTGCTCGCCTCGCGACCATCGCCGCGCTCGAACGTGAGGCCGGCGTCCTCGGACCACTCCAGCAGCGGGTTACTCTCCACCGCTGCGGCGATTTCCACCTCCAGCTCGGCGCTGGACATCTGCAATAGCTTGATCGCCTGGCGCAACTGCGGCGTCATGACCAGATGCTGTCCCAGCGATGTCTGCAGCCGTGCTTTCATGCGTGTGCTCAGCGCGGAAAGAGCGTAAAAGGAGGCGCGCTCAGAGCCGGAAGGTTTCTCCGAGGTACACGCGGCGCACGTCGCTGTTGGCCAACAGGGCCTCCGGTGCTCCCTGCGCCAGCACGCCGCCTTCGTTGAGAATATAGGCCCGGTCGCAGATTCCCAGGGTTTCGCGCACGTTGTGGTCGGTGATCAGCACGCCGATGCCGCGTTGTTTGAGGTGGGTCACGATGCGTTGGATCTCGCCGACCGAGATCGGGTCGACGCCGGCAAAGGGTTCGTCGAGCAGCATCATTCGCGGTTTGGCCGCCAGCGCGCGGGCGATCTCGCAGCGGCGGCGTTCGCCACCGGACAGGCTGGCACCGAGTTGCTCGGCGACGTGGCCGATCTGCAGTTCGTCCAGCAGCGAGAGCAGTTCGCGTTCCTGTCCGGCTTCGTCGAGATCCTCGCGCAATTCCAGTACCAGGCGGATGTTGTCGGCGACGCTGAGCTTGCGGAACACCGATGGCTCCTGTGGCAAGTAGCCGACGCCGAGTTTGGCGCGTTTGTACATCGGCAGCGCGGTGATATCGCTGCCGTCGAGCACGATACGCCCGGCATCGGCCTCGACCAGGCCGACGATCATGTAGAAACAGGTGGTCTTGCCGGCACCGTTGGGGCCGAGCAGGCCGACCACTTCGCCCGCGTCCAGGGTCAGGCCGAAATCGCGCACCACTTCACGCTGCTTGTAACGCTTGCGCAGGCCCTCGGCGAGTAGCATCACTGGCCTCCTTGCTTGGCGGACTTGGTGGGTGTCGTCGCGGGTTTGGTCGCGGCGGCGGGTTTGGCGCCGTTTGCCGGTGGGCTGGCCGCCGCGGCGTTCTTCGGTTGGATCACCGTATGCACGCGGGTGCCGTCGCCGCCGCCCTGCATGTCGCCGGTCTTGGTGTTGTAGACCATGCGTTGGCCGGCGTTGGTGCCTTTCGGCGAGGTCATTTTGTAGTTGCCGGTCAGAATCACGCTGTCGTTGGTGACGGTGTAGTCGATGGTGTCGGCGATGCCATTGACCATGGAGCCATCGTCCATTTCCTGCTTGAACGTTGCCTGTTTGCCGTTGAGCAGCACGCGATCGATTTGGCCGTTCTTGCGGAAGATGTCGGCGGTATCGGCATGCGCTTCCAGCGTTCCCTGCACAATGACCACATGGCCGGAAAAGCGGCACTTGCCGTTGTCGTCGGTCAGATTGCAGTTGTTGGAGTCGGAGTTGACGTCTACTAGCTGATTGCGGTCGGTCGACTTGGCCAGCGCGATGGCGGGAAACAGCAACGCGAGCAGCGCGAGCTTAGCGGGCAGCATTCGGTTCATAACGGGTCTTGACCTGTGAAAGGAGCTTGTACTGCCGGGATTTCAAATCGACTTCCAGGCCGACGCCGGTCTGCATCATACCGGGCCGCGCCATGGTGACGGGTGCGGTGGTGCGGGCGCTGTTGGTTTGCGGGAAGACGTCCAGACTCTGGGTGCGGAAGGTGGTGGGCGGGATGCTGGGGACTTTGGGGCTGTCGCCAGCGACGTCGCCGCGCAGGCGCAGTTCCTTGCCGTCGGCGCTGACCCAGCCGGTCTTGCTGCGCATTTCCCAATGCTGGTCGTTGGCGTCCGGGAGCAGGAACAACGGGGTGACGATCGATAGCGTCTGGTCGGCACGGCTGCGTTCCATCTCCGGTGCGCGTAGGGTCATCGCTTCCTTGCCTTGCTTGTTCAGGCTGACGATCTCGAAATCGCGGGCGATATAGTCAGAACGTGCCTCGGCTGTGGTGGCCAGGGTTGGCCTGCTGCGCTGGTTCCAGGCCGACCAGCCACTGATGACCGCAGTGACCAGGAGGATGCTGCCGAGGGTGCGGCGCCAGTTCATGCGCCATGCTCCTGCAGCAGCGAGGGAAGGTGGCCTTGCGCAGCGAGTAGCACGTCGCACAGTTCGCGTGCTGCGCCTTCGCCGCCGCGGGCACGGGTGATCCAGTGCGCGTGCTCGGCGGTCCACGGATGCGCGTTGGCCGGGGCGACCGCCAGACCGACCGCGCGCAGCGCGATCACGTCGGGCAAGTCATCGCCCATGAAGCAGACCTGCTCCAGGCTCAGTCCGCGTTCTGCGCACAGTGCCTGCACGCCGGCACGCTTGTCCTTGACCCCGATCTGCACCCGCAGGCCCAGCTCCTGGCCGCGCTTCTCTGCGGCCAAACTGTGGCGTGCGGTGATCAGCGCGACTTCGATCCCGTGCTTGCGCAATTGCACCAGACCCTGGCCGTCCAGCACGTGGAAGGCTTTGCTTTCGTTGCCGTCGCGGTCGTAGTACAGGCGGCCGTCGGTGAGCGTGCCATCCACATCGAAGCACGCCAGACGGATGCGCGCGGCGCGATCGATCAGGTCGGCGGAGAGGTCGGCCAGCGGGGAGTAGGGCATGAGGGCGATATCGGGGCGAGGAGGCTGGGTTTCCAGCGGCTGGATCTCAAGGAATCTGGTTCCGGACGGAAGGTGAATGGCTTCAGCCTGTTAAACCACTCGAGCGCGCAACAGGTCGTGAATGTTGAGCGCACCGACTGCGTGGCCGGCTGCATCGACCACGATCAGGCCGTTGATCTGGTGGGTTTCCATCATCCGCGCGGCCTCGGCGGCAAGCTGGTCGGTGCCGATCGTGCGCGGTTGCCGGGTCATCACCTCGGCGATACGGGTTTGGCGCACGTCCAGCGCGCTGTCCAGAGCGCGGCGTAGATCGCCATCGGTAAACAGTCCCAGCAGGCGATCATCGGCATCGACCACGGCGGTCATGCCCAGACGCTTGCGGCTCATCTCCACCAGTGCCTCGCTGAGGCTGGCGTCTTCGCGCACCTTCGGCAGTTCTTCGCCGCTGTGCATGATGTCGGTGATGTGCAGCAGCAAGCGCCGGCCAAGGCTGCCGGCCGGGTGCGAGCGGGCGAAGTCATCGGCGGTAAAACCGCGCGCATCCAGCAGCGCGACTGCCAGCGCATCGCCCAAGGCCAGCGAGGCGGTCGTGCTCGAGGTCGGCGCCAGGTCGAGCGGGCAAGCCTCGGCCGGCACGCTCACATCCAGGTGCAGATCCGCTTCGCGTGCCAGGGTGGACTGGGCGCGGCCGGTCATCGCGATCACCGCATTGCCCTGGCGCTTGAGCACCGGCAACAGCATCAGGATCTCGTCCGATTCGCCGGAATAGGACAACGCCAGAACGACGTCGGCGTCGGTGATCATGCCCAGGTCGCCATGCCCGGCTTCCCCGGGGTGAACGAAGAACGCGGGGGTTCCGGTCGAGGCGAGGGTGGCGGCGATCTTGCGCGCCACGTGTCCGGACTTACCCATGCCGGTGGCGACCACGCGGCCGTGCGAGGCCAGGATCAGCTGGCACGCGGCGGCGAAGGCGGCACCGATGCGGCCACCCACCGCCGCCAGCGCGGCTTGTTCGATCTCGACCACGCGGCGACCGCTGGCGATCAGGCCAACATCGCCGTGCGCGGTGGGAGACAGGGTCGATACATCCATGCGGGTGCCGGTCGGAGGGTAGAATGAACGCCCATTTTAGGAGGAAAGCCCGGTGGACGCCGAAACCATCCGTAAACTGATCCAGGCGGGCCTGCCAGACGCGCACGTGCAGGTGCACGGCGACGACGGCGTGCACTTCGAGGCCACCGTGGTCAGCGCGGCCTTCGCAGGCAAACTGCCGCTGGCGCGTCACCGCATGGTCTATGCCACATTGGGCCAATTGATGGGGGGCGCCATCCACGCGCTGGCGCTGACCACGCTGACCCCCGAGCAGGCTGAGCATCCGGCGCGTTGAGCGACCGTCTATCGCATTTTCATTTTCTCCATTTTCCACGAGACCCATGGCCAAAATCGTAGTGACCGGCGGCAATGCCCTGCACGGTGAAGTGAATATTTCCGGCGCCAAGAACGCGGTGCTGCCGATTCTGTGTGCGACCCTGCTGGCCGATGCGCCGGTGGAGATCACCAACGTGCCGCAATTGCACGATGTGATCACCACGGTGAAATTGCTCGGCGAATTGGGCGCGGAAGTCACTATCGATGAAGGCGCGTTGGCGCGTGGCAGTGCGATCACCGTGGATCCGCGCAAGGTCAATCAACACGTCGCGCCCTATGAATTGGTGCGCACCATGCGGGCTTCGATTCTGGTGCTTGGCCCCTTGCTGGCCAAGTTCGGCGAGGCGGAAGTCTCGCTGCCCGGCGGCTGTGCGATTGGTTCGCGGCCGGTGGATCAACACATCAAGGGATTGCAGGCGCTGGGCGCGGACATCAGCGTCGAGAATGGCTATATCAAGGCCAGCAGCCATGGTCGGCTCAAGGGCGGGCGCTATGTGTTTGATATGGTCAGCGTCACCGGCACCGAGAACGTGCTGATGGCCGCAACCCTGGCCGAGGGCACCACGGTGCTGGAGAATGCGGCGATGGAGCCGGAGGTCAGCGACCTGGCCGATTGTCTGATCGCGCTTGGTGCCCGCATCGAAGGTGCCGGTACATCGCGGATCGTCGTGCAGGGCGTGGAGCGCTTGTCCGGCGGCCGTCACGCGGTGTTGCCCGATCGCATCGAGACCGGCACGTTTCTGGTGGCCGCGGCGATGACCGGTGGCAGCGTCACCGTGCGCCGTGCGCGCGCCGACACGCTCGATGCGGTGCTCGACAAGCTCACCGAGGCCGGCGCCAGCATCGAGACTGGCGTGGACTTCATCCGCCTGGACATGCACGGCAAGCGTCCGCGTGCGGTCAACCTCACCACTGCGCCGTATCCGGCTTTCCCGACCGACATGCAAGCGCAGTTCATGGCGCTCAACTGCGTGGCCGATGGTGTCGGCGTCATCAATGAGACGATCTTCGAGAACCGTTTCATGCACGTCAACGAGTTGCTGCGCCTGGGCGCGGACATTCAGATCGAAGGGCATACCGCGATCGTGCGCGGCAGCGAGCGGCTCAGTGGCGCCCCGGTGATGGCGACCGATCTGCGTGCATCGGCCTCGCTGATTCTGGCTGGCCTGGTCGCCGACGGCGACACCACCATCGACCGGATCTACCACCTGGATCGGGGGTACGAAAACATCGAGGAAAAGCTGGGGGCGCTGGGTGCGTCGATCCGGCGGGTCGCATGATCCTCAGTGGCCGCTTCAGCCGTCGCCGCAAGTTGTTGCTGGCGATCATGGCGCTACTGCTGGCGTGGGTCGGCTATGCCTGGTATGCAGGGATCGCCATCACCCAGGGCATCGAAAACCGCGCGCATCCAGCAGCGCGACTGCCAGCGCATCGCCCAAGGCCAGCGAGGCGGTCGTGCTCGAGGTCGGCGCCAGGTCGAGCGGGCAAGCCTCGGCCGGCACGCTCACATCCAGGTGCAGATCCGCTTCGCGTGCCAGGGTGGACTGGGCGCGGCCGGTCATCGCGATCACCGCATTGCCCTGGCGCTTGAGCACCGGCAACAGCATCAGGATCTCGTCCGATTCGCCGGAATAGGACAACGCCAGAACGACGTCGGCGTCGGTGATCATGCCCAGGTCGCCATGCCCGGCTTCCCCGGGGTGAACGAAGAACGCGGGGGTTCCGGTCGAGGCGAGGGTGGCGGCGATCTTGCGCGCCACGTGTCCGGACTTACCCATGCCGGTGGCGACCACGCGGCCGTGCGAGGCCAGGATCAGCTGGCACGCGGCGGCGAAGGCGGCACCGATGCGGCCACCCACCGCCGCCAGCGCGGCTTGTTCGATCTCGACCACGCGGCGACCGCTGGCGATCAGGCCAACATCGCCGTGCGCGGTGGGAGACAGGGTCGATACATCCATGCGGGTGCCGGTCGGAGGGTAGAATGAACGCCCATTTTAGGAGGAAAGCCCGGTGGACGCCGAAACCATCCGTAAACTGATCCAGGCGGGCCTGCCAGACGCGCACGTGCAGGTGCACGGCGACGACGGCGTGCACTTCGAGGCCACCGTGGTCAGCGCGGCCTTCGCAGGCAAACTGCCGCTGGCGCGTCACCGCATGGTCTATGCCACATTGGGCCAATTGATGGGGGGCGCCATCCACGCGCTGGCGCTGACCACGCTGACCCCCGAGCAGGCTGAGCATCCGGCGCGTTGAGCGACCGTCTATCGCATTTTCATTTTCTCCATTTTCCACGAGACCCATGGCCAAAATCGTAGTGACCGGCGGCAATGCCCTGCACGGTGAAGTGAATATTTCCGGCGCCAAGAACGCGGTGCTGCCGATTCTGTGTGCGACCCTGCTGGCCGATGCGCCGGTGGAGATCACCAACGTGCCGCAATTGCACGATGTGATCACCACGGTGAAATTGCTCGGCGAATTGGGCGCGGAAGTCACTATCGATGAAGGCGCGTTGGCGCGTGGCAGTGCGATCACCGTGGATCCGCGCAAGGTCAATCAACACGTCGCGCCCTATGAATTGGTGCGCACCATGCGGGCTTCGATTCTGGTGCTTGGCCCCTTGCTGGCCAAGTTCGGCGAGGCGGAAGTCTCGCTGCCCGGCGGCTGTGCGATTGGTTCGCGGCCGGTGGATCAACACATCAAGGGATTGCAGGCGCTGGGCGCGGACATCAGCGTCGAGAATGGCTATATCAAGGCCAGCAGCCATGGTCGGCTCAAGGGCGGGCGCTATGTGTTTGATATGGTCAGCGTCACCGGCACCGAGAACGTGCTGATGGCCGCAACCCTGGCCGAGGGCACCACGGTGCTGGAGAATGCGGCGATGGAGCCGGAGGTCAGCGACCTGGCCGATTGTCTGATCGCGCTTGGTGCCCGCATCGAAGGTGCCGGTACATCGCGGATCGTCGTGCAGGGCGTGGAGCGCTTGTCCGGCGGCCGTCACGCGGTGTTGCCCGATCGCATCGAGACCGGCACGTTTCTGGTGGCCGCGGCGATGACCGGTGGCAGCGTCACCGTGCGCCGTGCGCGCGCCGACACGCTCGATGCGGTGCTCGACAAGCTCACCGAGGCCGGCGCCAGCATCGAGACTGGCGTGGACTTCATCCGCCTGGACATGCACGGCAAGCGTCCGCGTGCGGTCAACCTCACCACTGCGCCGTATCCGGCTTTCCCGACCGACATGCAAGCGCAGTTCATGGCGCTCAACTGCGTGGCCGATGGTGTCGGCGTCATCAATGAGACGATCTTCGAGAACCGTTTCATGCACGTCAACGAGTTGCTGCGCCTGGGCGCGGACATTCAGATCGAAGGGCATACCGCGATCGTGCGCGGCAGCGAGCGGCTCAGTGGCGCCCCGGTGATGGCGACCGATCTGCGTGCATCGGCCTCGCTGATTCTGGCTGGCCTGGTCGCCGACGGCGACACCACCATCGACCGGATCTACCACCTGGATCGGGGGTACGAAAACATCGAGGAAAAGCTGGGGGCGCTGGGTGCGTCGATCCGGCGGGTCGCATGATCCTCAGTGGCCGCTTCAGCCGTCGCCGCAAGTTGTTGCTGGCGATCATGGCGCTACTGCTGGCGTGGGTCGGCTATGCCTGGTATGCAGGGATCGCCATCACCCAGGGCATCGAAGAGAGCGCGACATGGATTGGAATGGTGATGGTCATGTCAGTCGCGAGGAAATCTGGCAGGCGTTCTACGCTGTCGGCGTGACTAAAACCCAGCAGGGCGCACGCCAGTGCAGCACGTTCTATTGGCGTAGCAGCGGTGCGCAGATTCGGGTGGATTGCCGTACCAGCTTCGCGCCGGTGGGCAATGGGGACGCAAAGAAGACACCATAAGCGATGCCATCATCACCTTGGTGTCGCCAGCGCATCGCGCTAGCGGGTGTGGCGTGGTCTTGTCGCTGCAGTGGGGAGGAACAAGGCAGGCCGTGCAGCCCGCCTTGTTCATGACGCCTTCTATTCAGTTGAGTGACTTCATGACCAGAAGCACTGTTTGTTTGCCGTTTTCGATTTGCTGAATCCGTACCGGAGCTGGTGCGTCGGGCACGATCCATGCCAGGGTCTGCTTCGTACCGTCAGCGTTTGTATAGCTGACTTTGGTCGCATTCTCGGTCTTGCCGTTGAAGCTGACCGCTTCCGTGTCGATCACCTGATAGGTCGTCTGTTCAGCTCTACCCAGATCCACGATGTGGTAACTCAGAGGATTGCCCGCGTTGACGTCACTGACGACCGCCAGATTGATCAGCAGCGGACTCAGGTCGCCAGCCGTCAGCGCCACTGGGCCGGTTTGATCGGAGGTGACGTTGCCAGACCAGGTCGCTTGCAGGCTGTTCCAGTCGTAGTTGCCAAGCACTTCGGTCTTATTGAGCAAGGTCTTCAATACATTGTCGGTGGTGAGCGGGCGCAAATGGCCAGTGGTTGTATCGAATACAGTGGTCTGGTTGAGTTCTGCCAGCAAACTTTTGACATCTAAATTATAGACCCACTGATTAGAGCCGCCCTGCGTCAGGGTCATTGTGGCATTGGCTTGCGTGCCCATGTAATTGGCTTGATATTTAGCTTGGAAGGGTTGGATTGCCATAGCCGACAAGCTTGCCATGCTCAACACCGCTGCGGCGATGGCGGAGAGAGAACGTGAGATGCATGTCATGTTTAGATTCCTCGGTGCATTGATTAAGACAGATCGATACGGTCATCGGCTGTATTCATGCGTGTAGCCTGCACGCCGATGTCGGTACACCATTAACGAGCTGCATAGAGTTTTTTCCGCCGCCAATCAATCAGTGAGATGCATGACAAGTCGCGTATTAAATATTATGAATTAACATTTAATTGGTGAAATGCCATTTTGGCGGCAGGGTGAAAATGCTATCGGGACATTCTGATGTCAACTTAATTTTTTGTAAAAAAAATATAAAACTTTTCGAAAAGTGATGGTGCGCATTTTTATTTTCTGATGGCGATGCAATCTGTGTTCAGTAACCGCGCATGGCTGACTTAATTCGCCTTGGCTCCTGGCATTCGTTGCCTGATGGAGACAGGGTGATGAATAAAGAAATCTTTGAAGAGCATCTCATCGGGCTCGATAACCCGATGGGTCGGTGCGTGGACCTTTATGAAAGGTATGCCGTGTTCGTCCGCTGCAGCGTGATGGCCAGCGCAGCGTCACGCCGCTGTCGCTGACGATCACCGGCCCATGCGAGTCGCTTGTAAGGATTGGTTAAGAGCGACGAACGACATTGTTGCGCCGCCGTCTAGTGGTCTGTCATCAATCGCCCGGACAGGCCAATGCTTGTCGTCTCTTTCGGCATCAGCTTGCAATGGCAAGTCGCTACGCCCTGCGGGATGATTAGTGCGTCCGGTGGCGTTTCATCTGATCTCAGGCCAGGCGTCGGATCTGAAAGGTGCCGATGCTTGTTGCCGCTTCTATCGGTCGGCGCCTTGCTTGCTGGCCGAGCCTATGACGCCAGCATGAGGGTCATCGAGCCGATGCAGCGAAAGGGGATATATATCGTTATCCTCTCCCAACCAGGGCGTCACGTGCGGCGTGACTATGATCGGACGTTGTACAAGGATAGACAGCTGATCGAGAATTTCTTTGTCAAACTCAAACAGTCTCCGGCCATTGCCACACGATACGACAAGACTGCCTGCGACTTCCTCGGCGCGATCTATTGGGTCGCATCCCGCGTTTTACTCAATTGATGACAGGTTCTAGGCATGGCCTGAAAAAGTCAGGAATTTGAGATCGGCGACTTTTGACGCAATGGGTTGGCCACGCAAAAGACCAGGGAATGGGCGTGTGTAGACTTTCCCTGGATTAACCGCGGAGTTTGGGCGCCGGCATTTGGATGAAGGACATGCCGCGATCATGCGCGGCAGTAATGCGTGAGGCGGCCGAGTGGCATACCAGCGGCGCAACCAACCTGCGCGGGGCGGTTGCGCCGATGCAAGGCGGGCGAGTGTGCCCGCTTTCATTCGTTGATGTCGTGCGATGTTGCCGCGCCGCTCAGTGCAGCGACTTGATCGTCAGGTCCAGGGCATCCTGGCCGTTTTCGCGTTGCAGAATGCGCGCCGGTACTGGCATGTTCGGCACGACCCAGGCCACGATTTCCTTGGAGCCGTCGCTACGGCTGACTTTGGTCGCCTGTTCGGTTTTACCGTTGACGGTGATCGCTTCCTTGCCCACGACGTGGTAGGTCATCGATTTTGCGCGACCCTCTTCGACCATGCGGTAGCTCGGGGTTTTGCCGGCGTTGACGTCGCGCGCGATCGCCAGGTCGATCAGCAGCGCATCCATGTCGCCGGGCTGCAGCTTCACCGGGCCCTGGCGATCCGGCTTGAGGTCGCCCGCCCAGGTGGCCTGTCCGCTGCTCCAATCGTACTTGGCGGTCACCGTCTTCTTCTTGATCAGGAACATCGAACGGTCTTCGCTACTGAGCGGGCGCAACTGGCCGCCCTTGTCTTCGAATACGGTGACCTGGCTCAGGTCGGCAATCTGATTCTTGATTGCCAAACTGTAGCGCCAGCGATTGCCGCTTTCTTTGCTCAGGGTCATCACGCCGTTGGCTTGCATCCCCATGTAACTGGCCTGGTAATCGGCAGTGAACGGTTCCAGCGCCAACGCCGGCAGACTGGCCAGTGCCAGTAGAGCGGCGGCGAGCGCGGATAGTGGTCGAGCGATACGTGTCATGTTCAGGCTCCTTGATATTCGGTCAGGCGCAGATCGATGCGATCTTGACCGTCTTCGCGTTGCAGGATGCGCACCGGCGTCGGCACGCCGTTGGCGATCCACAGGATGGTCTCATTTTTGCCGCCATTGGTTCGCCAAACGCGCAGCGCGTCGTAGCTAAGGTCGCCGACCTGTACGGTTTCGGTGTGGTCTGCGGCGCGGTAGATGTGTTCGCGGACACGGCCAACGTCGACGAAGCGGTAGCGCATGGTCTTGCCCGGTTGCGCATCGCGCATCAGCGACAGGTTGATCAGCAGTGCGCTCTGGTCGCCGGGCTCCAGCCGGATCGGTGCCCGACGGTCTTCCTTCAGGTCGCCGTCCCAACGTGCCACGCCTTGGTTCCAATCGTAGGTGCCGGTGGCTTTCTTGCCGAAAAAGAGCGCTTTCTTGACCGTGCTCTGGCTTTGTGGAATGTAGTGGTCGTCGTGGACGGTAAACACCGTACTCTGCTCGATGTTCAAACCGAGGATGCTGGCAAAGCCGCTGCGCCCATGCACGTCCAGGTCCACGCGCCACTGTTGGCCGTCGGTATGCGCCACATCCATCCGCGCATCGCCTGCTGGCCGGCCCTTGTAGCGTGCTTCGTAGGTCGCGACGAAGGGCTGCAGTGGTGGTGGCGTCCATGCCTCGGTTGTTGGCGCTTCTCCCGCAGGCGGAGCCGGTGCGACGGGTGCAGCCTGGATTGGCGTATTCGTTGTTGGCGCCGCATGGTCGTGCAGCGTTTGTGCGTCGACGATGGACACCGACAGACACAGGCTGGATGCGACGAGGAGAGCGAACGGACGCGAAGCGAGCTTCATTGGATCGGCTGGCCTAGTCGGGAGGGAGGGGCGGCATGGTCGCCATCGCGGTGGCGCGACAGTACGCTCACGGCTGCAGGATGTCCTGGCAATCTAGGCGCAGCGGACTAAACCGGCACTGACCGTCGAGCCAGGCCCTGCCGTCGCGTTCAGTCAGACGTCCGGCGGCGGCCAGTTGCAGAACCGCGCACAGCAGCCGGTGTTCGCGTGGCAGTAGCCGTTGCGCGAGGTCGTCCGCTTGGTCGCCGGGTTGCACCGGCACTCGCACCTGCGCGATCACCGCGCCGGCATCCAGTTCCGGAATCACGAAATGCACGCTGGCACCGTGTTCCGTGTCGCCAGCGGCCAGTGCTTGCGCATGCGTATGCAGGCCACGGTACTTGGGTAGCAGCGAGGGATGGATGTTGAGCAGGCGTCCGGCGAAGCGATGCACGATGCTGGTACCCAGGATGCGCATGTAGCCGGCGCAGACGATCCAGTCCGGGCGTGTCGCGGCGATCGCCTCGCCCAAGGCGTGATCGAACGCGGCACGTTCGGCGAAGGCTTTGGGCGTGGCCGACCAGCGCTGCGCCGGCGCCACTTTGGTCAAGGCCGGCGCCTCGGGACGGTCGCTGAACACACCGACCACCTCGGCGTCCAGTGTGCCCGCCGTGATCGCGTCGAGAATAGCTTGCAAATTGGAGCCGCGGCCCGACACCAGGACGGCCAGTCGGATGGTCATCGTCCCGGCTCCCGCAACAGGTCGGCGGGTGCGGTGGTCATGTTCGCCATGCGCATCCTCACGCCGATTGGGCGAACAACTGCTTGACCGAAGGCCGTGTCAGCACCAGCAGGGTAAACACGCCGAGCACGGTGCCGAACGGCATCATCACGCAGGACAGGCCCGCGACGATCACGCAGTAGGTGTGGCGGCGGCGCGCGCCGAGACAGCGCCCGGCATAGAGCATCGCCGCGGCCAGGCTGAGCCCGGTCACGATGAGCAGGCTGGCGATCACCACGAAGATCCAGGCGACCAGATGTGCCTGCTCTGCCAGACGCATCTGCGCCGCGTTGGTTGCAGTCATAGGCAGGCGGCCGTTGAGCATCATCAGGCCGATGCTCAGATGCAGCACCGGGATCAGCGCGAACACGCCGGTCAACCCGCCGATCACGTAATGGCCGATGCCGAGCATGCGCAGATGCTCGGCGTCCTGGTTCGGCGCGCCGACGATGGCGTCAGCCGATGTGGACACGCGCGTCCCCGCTGGCCGTCACGACTGCGCCAATTTGCCAGTGGGCCAGGCCATGGGCGTCCAGGCTGCGTTCCAGCGCGGCGACCTGGTCGGGCGCGGCCACCAAGACGAAGCCAATGCCGCAGTTGAAGGTGCGCCACATTTCGTTGTCGGCCACCGCGCCTTCGCGCTGCAGCCACTCGAACACCGGCGGCAGGGACCATGCGCTGGCGCGGATGTCCAGGCCCAGGCCGTCGGGGATCACCCGGATGATGTTCTCGCTCAGGCCGCCCCCGGTGATATGCGCCATCGCATGGATCGCCTCGCCGTGCGCGCGTAGCAGTGCCAGGATCGGCTTGACGTACAGCGCGGTCGGCAGCATCAGTGCATCGGCCAGGGCGACGCCGCCGACCTGCAGATCGGCCGGGCGTCCGGCGCGGTCGTAGATGCGGCGGATCAGCGAATAACCGTTCGAATGCGGGCCGGACGAGGCGATGCCGATCAAGACATCGCCCTGGCGTACCTTGGCACCGTCGAGCAACTGCGACTTTTCCACCGCGCCCACGGTGAAGCCGGCCAGGTCGTATTCGCCGGGCGGGTACATGTCCGGCATTTCCGCGGTCTCACCGCCGATCAGCGCACAGCCGGCCAGTTCGCAACCGCGGGCGATACCACCGACCACCGCCACGGTGGTCTCCACGTCGAGCTTGCCGGTGGCGAAATAATCCAGGAAGAACAGCGGTTCGGCGCCTTGCACCAGCACGTCGTTGACGCACATGCCGACCAGGTCGATGCCGATGCTGTCGTGCCGTCCCAACTGCTGCGCCAGCTTCAGCTTGGTGCCGACGCCATCGGTGCCGGAGACCAGGACCGGCTCGCGGTACTTGCCGGACAGGTCGAACAGCGCGCCGAAGCCGCCCAATCCGCCCATCACTTCGGGTCGGAAGCTGCGTTTGACCAAGGGTTTGATGCGTTCGACGACGGCATTGCCGGCATCGATATCGACACCAGCGTCGCGGTAGGTCAACGGGGCGGCGGCGGAAGGCGGGGGAGTGGTCACGGGCGGTGGGTTCGGCGGAAAGATGGCGATTTTAACAGGCCACGTTGGCGCTACGGCTGCATTCGCGCAACAATTCGCCCCGGATACGCCGAGCACTGGACCCTTCGATGCGCCGCAGCCTTGCTTTTCTCTTGTCTTTCGCGCTGTGCCTGCCTGCCATGACCGCTCTGGCCCAGGCCGATCTGCGCACCGAGGGCGATGTCGCCAGTGCACACAGTCCTTACGAAGCCGAGGTGCCGGTCAACAGCCAGAGCGATGCCGACCGCAGCGGAGCGCTGGCGCGCGCGCTGGGTGTCGTACTGGGCAAGATCTCCGGTGACCGGGCCGTGATGTCGCGGCCCGGAGTGACCCAGGCGCTGCGCAATGCCAAGAACGTCGTGGACAGCTTCGACTATCGCCAGGACCAGGGCACCTCGCCCAGTGGCGCGCCGAGCTTCCGCACCATGTTGGTCGCGCGCTTCCGTCCCGAAGAGGTGGACAGCCTGGCCGAGGCGCTGGGTCTGCCGATCTGGCCGCAGCCGCGGCCCAAGCCGGTGGTATGGCTGGCGATCGACGATGGCAGCGGCCCGCGTCTGGTCGCCATCCAGCAGGCCAACGCTGCGCGTAGCCTGCTCGATCGGGCCATCGAGCGCGGCTACCGGCTCGGGTTGCCCAGTGGTACCGCTGCCGAACAGGCGCTGGCCGGCGCGATCTGGCGTCAGGATACCGCCGCCGTGGCCAACGCGTCCGCGCGCTACAGCCCGCCAATGCAACTGATCGGCAAGCTGTACCGCGGCAATGCCGGCGGCTGGACTGCGGACTGGACCTTCGTGGATGGCGGCAAAGTGCTGGCGACGTGGTCCAGCAGCGACGCCGACGCGCGCCGCGCCATGGCCAGTGGTGCCGATGGCGCCGCCGATGTGCTGGTCAAGCACTATGCCAGGACCGTCAGCACCGGCCCGGCCGGGATTTATCGTGTGGTGATCACCGGCATCCGTAACGCCGACGATTACCTGCGTGCGTCCGCAGCACTGCAGAACGTGTCGGTTGTCCGGCGCATCGTGCCGATCCATGCCGAAGGCGACCGCCTGGAATTGGATCTGGATCTGCTCAGCGGCATTCCCGGACTGAACCGCATGCTCGGCGCCGACAGTGACTTGCAACCGATCACGACTCCGGTCGAAGGGCCGGTCGTCCTCAACACCGAGCCGACCGAGTACCGTCTCAAATGACGTTGTTTTCGCAAGTTGAGGTCGTGTTGTTTCTGCGCGGGTTGCAAGGGCTGGCAGGCGTTGTCGCAGGCTTGTGGGGAGTATCGCGGCTTGCACCGATGCTGACGCCAATGGCCCTGGCGCTGCCGAGCTTGTGTGGGACATTGCTGGCGCTGCCGGTGGCTGCGGTGCGCAAGGCGTTGTTGCATGATCTGCATGCGCAGGATCGGCAGAGCGGGTTGTACGCTGGCGAGACTTCGACGTTCCTTGCGTTGCTCTTGCACATCCCCGCAAAGCTGTGAGCGTGCCGCAACTGCCGTTGGCCTTGCGCTATCCACCGGAACAGCGCCTGGATCGTTATATCGGTGCGCCTGCGGGGTTGCTGGCGCACTTACATGCGGTCGCGGCCGGTGTCGCGGCCGACTGGGTTTACCTGTCAGGCCCCACCGGCACCGGCAAGACCCATCTGGCGTTGGCGCTGTGCGCCGCCGCCGAGCAGGCCGGACGCAGCGCCGCCTACCTGCCCTTGCAGGCCGCCACAGGCCGTTTGCGCGATGCACTGGAAGCGCTGGAAGGGCGTGACTTGGTCGCGCTGGACGGATTGGAGGCTGTCGCCGGCCAGCGCGAGGACGAAGTAGCACTGTTCGATTTCCACAACCGCGCGCGTAGCGCTGGGGTGACCTTGCTGTACACCGCGCAGGCGATGCCCGACGGTTTGGCCTTGTGCCTGCCCGATCTGCATTCGCGTCTGGCGCAGTGCACGCGCATCGCGTTGCCGCCGCTGGAGGATGCTGATCGTGCGGCGGTGCTGCGCGAGCGTGCGCAGCGGCGCGGTCTGGTGCTGGAGGATGCGGCGATCGACTGGTTGCTGACGCATGTCGGACGCGATCTGGCCGGTTTGATCGGTTTGCTGGAGCGTCTTGACCGCGAATCGCTGGCGGCACAGCGCAGGGTGACGCTGCCGTTCCTGCGCCGGGTATTGCAGCGCTCTGCATCCGGGGCAGGTCAGGGGCCTGAACATGCAAACGGGTAAATGCCGTGGTGGCTCTGGTAGCGGCACCAGGGGCGCAGCGTTTCAGCAGCCCTGTGTCCCGAGTTTCAACGCGGTATTCAGTTCGGCCAACCGTTGTGGCGTACCCACATCGGTCCAACGGCCGCGATGATGCAACCCGTGGATACGGTCCGCGTGCATGTGTGCGCGCAGGATCGGCGCCAGTGGGAAGCGTGGCGGCGTACCGTGGTCGCTGGACGGATCGAAAGCCGCCTGCCACTCGCGCAGCACGGCGGGTCGATAAACGCCGATGCCGGCGTAGGTCAACAGCGGCGCGCCGTCGCTGCGCACGCGCGCATCCGGCAATAGTGCGAAGTCGCCGTGCGCGGCATAAGCCGGTGGATCGACCAGCACCAGTTGCGCTAAAGCAGGCGGCTCTGCACTGAGTTGTGTGAAATCGAAATCGCTCCAGATGTCGCCGTTCACTAGTAAAAACGGTGCATCGCCGAGCAACGGCAAGGCATGCAGCATGCCGCCGCCGGTTTCCAGTGGCGTAGCGCCTTCGTGGGAATAGACGATGCGCAGCCCGAACGCGCTGCCATCGCCGAGCGTGCGCGGGAATTGTTCGGCCAGCCACGAGGTATTGATGATCGCCTCGTCGATGCCCAGCGCGGCGAGCTTGCGCAGGTGCCAGACGATCAATGGCGTGTCGCCGACGCACAGCAGTGGCTTGGGCGTGCGTTCGGTCAGTGGGCGCATCCGTTCGCCGAAACCGGCGGCGAAGATCAGTGCCTTCATGTGCCGGATTCCGCGCGCTGTGCCAGTGCGGGCTTGATCCGCGTATCCAACAACTCCTGCAGCGGCTGCAGCGTGGGATGTCGTGGTAGCACCTCGTCGAGATAGCCGATGAAGCGCGGTACGTTGTCCAGGTACCAGGCTTTGCCGTCGCGGTAGTTCAGTCGCGCGAAGATGCCGAGATTCTTCAAATGACGCTGCACGCCCATCCAGTCCGCGTCGCGCAGGAACTGCGCCAGCGGCGGCAGCGTAATTCCAACGTGCAAGGCGCGCGCGTGATAGCGCGTCAGCCATGCGTCCACCTGCGCCAGTGGCCAGCTCACCGTGGTGTCCTTGAACAGACTGATCGGATCGTAGGCCACCGGCCCACGCACACAGTCCTGGAAGTCCAGTACCGCCGGACCGTCAATCGCCGGCATCAGGTTGCGCGGCATGAAGTCGCGATGTACCAGCACCTGCGGTTGCGCCAGCGCGTTGTCCATCAGTTGCCGTTGCACGCCGCGCAAGGCGGCGCTGTCTGCGGCGTCCAGGGTCAGTTGCAGGTGACGTTGCAGGAACCATTCCTCGAACAGGCCAGCGTCGCGCTGCAACAGCGCTTCGCCGAAGACACCCAGATCCGTCGGTGGTGCGATGGCCTGCAAGCGGAGTAACTGGCCCAATGCGGCATCGAATTGCGCATCGGCGGTGCTTGCATCGAGGATCTGCGCCAGGGTCGGCTGGCCCAGGTCTTCCAGCAGCAGGAAGCCGGCATCGATCTCCTGCGCCAGGATCGCGGGCACGCGGACGTCGCCGCTGTGCAACAGCGTGTGCATCCGCAACCACGGCCGCACGTCTTCCAGATCCGGCGGTGAGTCCATCACGATGCGGCTTTCCCCCGCGCCTTCGCTGCGCCAGTAGCTACGCTGGCCGGCATCGACCGAAGCGCGTTGCAGCGTTGCCTGCGGATCGTGCAATACCGCCCGTGCCCAGCTCAGGCGGTGCGCGGCACGTGTCGCGGTGGCGTCGGGAACAGCGGAATTGGCACTCATCGGCGGGCTGTGGTGGACATCGGTGGCACAGCGTAAACGCGCGGCACCGGCCTGGCGAGCGCTACCCGCCGCTCAGCGTTTGCTCGAAAACAGCCGCAGCAGTGCGAGCACGGCGATGGCACCGAGCACCGCGCCAAGGAAACCCGCCGGCTCGCCGCGTCTGTACCAGCCCATGTAGTGTCCGAACCAGCCCGCCAGCAAGGCGCCGGCGATGCCGAGCAGGATGGTGAACAGACAGCCGGAGCGACCGCTGCTGGGGCCGAGGATACGTGCCAGTAGGCCGACCACGAAGCCGGCCAGGATGATGTAGAGCCAGCTATCGCTGTCGAACAACGTGTGCATGGAAGCGTTCCGAACATGGGAAGTGAGGCCGGATCCTGCCAGATCGGGTGCGCTGACGGCGTCGATGCCGGGTGGCCGGGCGTCAGGTCTTTCAGGAACGGTGCAGTTGCGCTGCCGCTCGCCCGGCCTTGCTGGTGAGCCTCAGCAGCAGCCGTGTCCGCCATGTTGTTCGCCACCGGCCATCACCGCGCTGCCGGTGGTCTCACCGCGCAGGCTGGCGGCGTGATGGGCGGCGATCACTCGTGAGACACAGGCGGTCACCCGCTTGCCCATCGGAATATCCAGGAACTCGTTCGGTCCGTGCGCGTTGGAATGCGGGCCGAGCACGCCGGTGATCATGAACTGCGCATCGGGGAACTTCTCGCCGAGCATGCCCATGAACGGGATCGAGCCGCCTTCGCCCATGTACATCGCCGGCTTGCCGAATGTGGCCTGCGAGGCGGATGCGATTGCTTCGCTCAGCCACGGCGCCTGCGTCGGCGCGTTCCAGCCGGAGGAGGACTTTTCCAACGCCAGCGACACTTGCGCGCCGCAGGGTGGATCGCGCAGCAACACGTCCTCGAGCAACGTGCCGGCGTGCTTGCCGCTCAGCGTTGGCGGCAGCCGCAGCGATAGTTTGACCGCCGTCTGCGGGCGCAGCACATTGCCCGCCGATGCAAGTGTTGGCATCCCATCGACACCGGTGACCGACAGTGCCGGGCGCCACGTGCGGTTGAGCACCAACTCGGCCAGGTCTTCGTGCATGGGCTGCATGCCCGCCAGAAATGGGAACTTGTCGTAGACCGTATCGCCGAGCACCTCGGCGGCCTTGCGTGCCTGCCGCCGCCGCTCGGCAGGAATGTCCACGTGCAGGCCCGCGATCTGGATCTGGCCGGTGGCCTCGTCCTCCAGTCGCGACAGTAAATGGCGCAGGATCCGGAAGCTGGACGGCACCACCCCGGAGGCATCGCCCGAATGCACGCCCTCACTCAGCACCTTGACGCTGAGATTGCCGCTGGCCAAACCGCGCAGGGAGGTAGTGCACCACAGTTGCTCGTAGTTACCGCAGCCCGAGTCCAGGCACACCACCAGCGATGGATTGCCGATGCGCCCCGCCAAGTGATCGACATAGGCAGGCAGGTCGTATCGTAGCTGCCCGATTCCTCGCACGCCTCGATCAACACGACGCATCGCGCATGCGCGATGCCCTGATCCTGCAACGCCTGGATCGCCGCCAGCGAACCGAACAGCGCATAGCCATCGTCGGCGCCGCCACGGCCGTACAGGCGCTCGCCCTTGAGCACGGGGGTCCACGGCCCCAGGTCCGCATCCCACCCGGTCATTTCCGGCTGCTTGTCCAGGTGGCCATACAACAGCACGGTATCGTGGCCGGTGGCGTCGCGGCTTGCCGGCACCTCCAGGTAGAGCAACGGCGTGCGTCCCTGTAGTTGCACGACCTCCACCTGCAATCCGGGGATCGCTTGCGCCTTCGCCCACCGTTGCATCAGTTCCACTGCATCGGCCATATAGCCGTGCGCGACCCAGTCGGGGTCGAACATGGGCGATTTGTTGGGAATGCGGATGTACTCGACCAACTGCGGGACGATGTCGTCGTCCCATTTTTCGCTGAGGAAACGCTCTATCTTGGCGTTGTCCATGGGAGTACTCCAGCAGTTTTTATCCAGATATCCATCCATTCTACGCTTGGAGTTGCGTGTAGGGGTTTTCCTACACTACGACGCGTCGTTTACCTGCTTTTTCCTGAGTGTTGTCGCGATAGGATGTCCCCATGTGGAGAGCGATGCTGATCACGCCGGTAAGGAACGCCCCGGCGAAGTCCTCATCTAAGTCACAAGGAGTGTTGCCATGCAGTCTTTTATCGTAGTGCTGAAGTCTCTGGTCGTTGCTTTGTTGTTGTCCGGTTCCGCATTTGCTGCGGAAAAAGTCAACATCAACTCCGCTGGTGCGGCGGAAATCGACCGCGTATTGATGAACGTTGGGGCTTCCAAGGCCCAGGCGATCGTCGATTACCGACAGGCACACGGGCCCTTCAAAAGTGCCGAGGAACTGGCGCATGTGAAGGGGATCGGGCTCAAAACGGTCGAACGGAACCACGACCGGATTGATGTGGGGGCCATGAAGGCCGCTACGCCGACGGCAGCCAAGACGGTAGCCGCCAAGCCGGTGAAAAGGCAGTAAAGGGATTTCAAAGAGAGGATAGGGTTGGCGCTGGATGCGCGGCCACGACCTTGCTGAGCAGGATGCTTGGGGGATGGCAGGACGCCGACATGGAAGTACATCATCGCCCGGTGGTGCACATTGACGTGCAGCCGGGCGATGTTTTTTGGCGAGTGGTTTGCCGACGTTGTGAATCCCCATCACCAAAATGATGTGGGCGCTGCGATGAAAGACGGTGTGGTGCAATTCGTGCATGCGCGGCACGATGCAGGTATGGCGCTTGGAATCGTGCAGAATGCACTCATGGATTGGTGCAACCTCCCTGCGCGGGTGATTCCCGCCAACAGTTATCGCCGCGAACGCTGGCGCAACGGACTCGGTTGGACCCGGGAAATCCTCCGCTTACCGATGTCCGGCGAGCAGTGGGTGTTGCGCCTGTCGATCGCCGAGATCGAGCAGGACGCCGCGTTTTCGGTTTTTCCAGGAATCGATCGCGAGCTGGTCCTACTGCACGGCGAAGGTGTGCGCCTGTGTTTCGAGGATGGTGTCCAGCACGTGTTGCAGCAACCTTGCGCACGCTTGCGCTTTGCAGGCGAGCGTCCATTGCGTGGCGAACTACTCGCAGGCCCGACCCACGATTTCAACGTCATGTGGCGTCGCGACCGCGTGCGCACGCAGGTGCTGCACCGGCCTCTGGTTGGGTCAATGCTGTTCTTTGCCGAACCAGGAGTTGCCTGGGCCGTTTACTTACTGGCAGGGCAGGCACACTTCGACGATGCCAGTGGATTGCCGCCGCTAGAAGCTGGCGACAGCGCATGGTTGGCTGCCGATGCGCGACAACGCTTTGCTTTGAGCGGCGGTGGAGAAGTCCTGGCCATTCGGATCGAGCCGCTCACCGCGTCTGCGGCCTGACGTCAGGCACGGTTGTGCTGTGCTTGTGGCGCTGAAGCTGAATATGTCCATGCTGGCGCTGTGCAGCGGAATATGACGGAGCCACGAATAAAAGGTGGTGATTGGCTGCGTGCAATGAAAACGCTGTGGCCCATGGATGGCGTGGTATCGATCTAACGTTGTCGTGGCGACGGCAAAAGCTGGGCGACGATCCGCTGGTGTTGCAGTGGACTTGCACTTTGAGCGGCAAGTGGTATCTGTTCGAGCCGCAACGTCTCGGCACTGCTATCGCGCGTTGAATCCAATGACGATGGCTCCCTCGAAGCAGGCCATGTCAAAGTGCGCACCGTGAGTTCGCGAGCGACTGGTATGGATGCGATTAAAGTCCGGATAGAAGTATGCGTTGCAGTAGGGCATTTCGATTCGCTTGCGGGAAAGCCAGACGGTGGCGCGGTGCAAACGCGATGCAACGGCAAGCACGATGCCATTTGGACGGCGGATTATTGATAGAATCGCGCCGAACCTGATACATAAATAAGGAGTGGAAAATGAGTAAGCCGTTGTATGCAAGTATGCTGATGGTGGCCGTCGCGTTGTGCGGTTGCACGGGCGCAGGTTCGGGCGCTGGCGCTGCGGCGCAGGCGTCTGCCGCGCAGACGCAGGGACCGGTGGCAATTCGGCAGATCCTGCTGGGCGGGGAAAGCGGCACGCTCAACGCGGGTCAGCCACCCAAGCCGGTTACGCCGCAGACCACGGTTGTCGCCACTGTCGCGTTGAATGCTGCCGCGCGCGAGCCTCAGCCTCTCTCGCTGCGCCTGATTGATGTGTCCAACGGCAAGACGGTTGGCGAACAACATGCCGTCATCGCGGCAGGGGCGGAGTCGGCGCGTTTCGAGTTCAAACCAGCGCAATCCTGGACGTCGGGCCGACATCTGCTGGAGGCTCGCCTGGGCCAGGCAGGCAAAGTCTTTCAGCGGGAATTCGATGTCGTGCCGGAAATGGCGGGTGGTCACTCCGCGCCGGGTGTGTGAGCGCTCCGCGCTGTAGCGTCCTCAAGTGCGGATAGGAAGGCGCGCAGGTCGCTTTGCTCCTGCGTCGTCAGCGTGATCGGGGTGCCGCGCGTGAGGCTGCGGTAATAGATTTCCCGAAAGCTGGGCGACGATCCGCTGGTGTTGCAGTGGACTTGCACTTTGAGCGGCAAGTGGTATCTGTTCGAGCCGCAACGTCTCGGCACTGCTATCGCGCGTTGAATCCAATGACGATGGCTCCCTCGAAGCAGGCCATGTCAAAGTGCGCACCGTGAGTTCGCGAGCGACTGGTATGGATGCGATTAAAGTCCGGATAGAAGTATGCGTTGCAGTAGGGCATTTCGATTCGCTTGCGGGAAAGCCAGACGGTGGCGCGGTGCAAACGCGATGCAACGGCAAGCACGATGCCATTTGGACGGCGGATTATTGATAGAATCGCGCCGAACCTGATACATAAATAAGGAGTGGAAAATGAGTAAGCCGTTGTATGCAAGTATGCTGATGGTGGCCGTCGCGTTGTGCGGTTGCACGGGCGCAGGTTCGGGCGCTGGCGCTGCGGCGCAGGCGTCTGCCGCGCAGACGCAGGGACCGGTGGCAATTCGGCAGATCCTGCTGGGCGGGGAAAGCGGCACGCTCAACGCGGGTCAGCCACCCAAGCCGGTTACGCCGCAGACCACGGTTGTCGCCACTGTCGCGTTGAATGCTGCCGCGCGCGAGCCTCAGCCTCTCTCGCTGCGCCTGATTGATGTGTCCAACGGCAAGACGGTTGGCGAACAACATGCCGTCATCGCGGCAGGGGCGGAGTCGGCGCGTTTCGAGTTCAAACCAGCGCAATCCTGGACGTCGGGCCGACATCTGCTGGAGGCTCGCCTGGGCCAGGCAGGCAAAGTCTTTCAGCGGGAATTCGATGTCGTGCCGGAAATGGCGGGTGGTCACTCCGCGCCGGGTGTGTGAGCGCTCCGCGCTGTAGCGTCCTCAAGTGCGGATAGGAAGGCGCGCAGGTCGCTTTGCTCCTGCGTCGTCAGCGTGATCGGGGTGCCGCGCGTGAGGCTGCGGTAATAGATTTCCCGTTGTATTGCCGCATCCAGCGACGGCACACTGCCATCGTGCATATAAGGCGCGGTGCGGGTGACATTGCGCAGCGTGGGTGTGCGGTAGGCCGACAGGTTTTCGCCTTGGCCGTCCACGGCGAAACGCCCTAGCGCCGCCATCTCCGGATCCGAGAGCACCAATTCTGCAAGCGGAATTCCCTGCTGCCGTTTGGCTTGAAAGGTCGCGATGGTGGTTTTTACGTGGCCTGCCAGTTGTTCCAAGCCGACATTGGAGTGATGAAAGCGATTATCGGTGAAACTTGCTGGCGTGCCGTCGAGCCGATGGCACGCCGCGCAGTCGGCTTTATCACGGAAGATCGCCAGGCCGCGACGTTCTGATTCTGTCAGCGCGCTGGTGTCGCCGGCGGCATAGGCATCGTAGCGACTATGCCCGTTGCCGACAGAATGGAGATAGGCCAGGATCGCGCGCGAAATGCGCGCCTCATCGATATTGTCATCGCCGAAGGATGCTTGGAAGCGCTGCCGATAGGCTGGTTGGCGGCGCAGTAGGTCGACTACTGCGGTCATGTTCGGCTGCGCCATTTCCGCCCGGTTGGTGAAAGCGGCGACCGCCACGCGCTCAATATGATTTTCCCGCCCATCCCAGAAGTAATGCTGGAAATACGGCAAGTCCAGCAGGCTGGGCGCATTACGTGTGCCGACACGGCCGCCGTCCAGATGCGGAACCGCCTCGGGTTGGGTGAAAGCATAATCCGCACGATGGCACGTTGCGCAGGCCAGTGTGCCGGTCGCACTCAACGAGGTGTCATGGAACAGCGCACTGCCCAGCGCGGAGGTGGCCACAGCGGCCTGATGTTTTTCCCGCTGCTGCAGGGAGGTGAGCGCATAGGCCGCAGCCCCGATGGTGAGTGCGGTCCCTGCAAGCAGGCCGAGCCAGACGATCCGTCGCATATAGAGGTGGAAATGTTCTCGGGAGTTATCTAGTATAAAGGAGCCGGGGGGCCAGAATCATTCCGCTTGCGAGCGGCTGCCAATTGATAGTTCATAGGGGAAGATGTCGCATGGAAAGGCGATTGAGGGAGCGTGTTCTATCGGTTGGTAAGGGGGCCCAGCGTATTCGGTGGCGTGTCGCAGGTCCGCTGGGTGTATTGATCGGCTTATTACTGTGTTCGCTGTGCGCGTTGGCGACGTCCTACGTGTACGACGCGAGCGGGCGGCTGGTTGCGACCAGCAACGATACTGGCGGTAGCGCTCGCTACAGTTACGACAATATCGGCAACTTGGTTGCGGTCGATACGATCGCTGGCCAACTGGCGATCTTCGCGTTCAGTCCAGGGCGTGGCGCGCCAGGCACACCGGTCACGATCAAGGGTCAGGGCTTCAGCGCGACCGCCAGCCAGAACGCGGTCCAGTTCAACGGGGTGGCGGCGACGGTATCGGCTGCCAGCAGCACCCAACTGACCGTGGTCGTGCCCTCCGGCGCCACCACCGGCCCCATTGCGATCACCGTTGGCAGCGCCACGGCCAGCAGTGCCGTGAACTTCATTGTGGACCCAGCTGCGACGAGTCCGACCATCGACACGGTCGCGCCCAACTTGCTGGCGATCGGCGAATCGGTCACCAGCACGGGTAAAGGATTTTTGCCTGCGCAGGGGCAGACCTCGACGTTTCTCAATGCACGCGCGGTATCGCCGACGACATTGTCGAACACCACGATTGTCTTCCCGGCACCAGCCAACGTTGGCAGCGGCAAGGTCACCGTCACCACGCCATACGGTTCTGCGACAAGCGCGCAGGATGTGGTGGTTGTTCCTGCGGGGATCGACAAGACGCAGATCGAATCGATCAAACGCCTGACCATTGGTGCCGCGCCGCAAGCCATGAGTGTCACTGCAGCGGGAAATTCGCTGGCGGTGCTCTACGATCTGACGGCTGGCGATTATCCAAGCCTGCAGTTCAGTGGGCTCGGTGCGGTGTCGGTCAGCTACACCCTTTACGGTCCGACGAATGCCAAGCTTGCCTCTGACTCGGTAAGCGCCAGCGCTGCGAGCGCGCATCTGCCCAGAGCGACCACCAGCGGCACTTATCTGGTGCTTTTGACGCCGTCCCAGGCGCCTGCGACGTGGCAACTTGCCGTCGAGAAGGCCACGCCACTGAATGTCAACGGCGCGCCGTTGACGCAACCCATCATCGGCACCGCGCAAAGTAAACGATTCGTCTTCAATGCAGCCATCAGGCCAGAATCTTGACCTTGGCCTGAGTGAGGTCGTGACGCCGAACGCGAAATCGAGCATATATTTGCAAGTGTTCGATTCTGACGGCAGTTTTGTGGCCTTAAATCATTGCTATGCGCATAAGCAAGGCTGTGAGGTGAACCTGTCCACCCTGCCCGACATAACGAAACGCCCTTGCACGTATAATACGGTGAAATGCCCTTACACTTATACTGCGGTGGTGTCGCCGCCGTCAGACGGCGACCAGACCATGCAGTTCACGGCCACGCTCTCGGCCGATCTTGCAGACAGAGCGCCGGTTGATGGCACACCGCGGAGTTACGCCACCACCGAGCCTGGGCAGTACGTATATCTGAGTTTCACCGCCACGGCAGGGCAGAACCTTGGATTTGCGCTGAGCGACATTGTGACGCCGAATGCGACGTCACCAATCTATATGCAAGTGAGCGATTCTGCTGGCATAGTTGTGGCAAGCAGTGAATGCGACGTTGCGAATAACGGCTGCCAGGCGAACCTGTCCAACTTGGCGGGAGGCAAGTATACCGTGGAGGTGTCGCCGCCGTCGGACGGGGACCAAACGATGCAATTCAAGGCCACCCTATCGGCCGATTTCGTCGACAGCCTGCCGTTGAACGCAGCCAAGCCGATGAGCCTGACACGGCGTGGCCAAAACGCTCGCCTGCGCTTCAGCGGTAAAGCTGGGCAACAGGGACTGGCACTGCAAGTCTCGGGGCAGAGCACGGTGCCAGCCAATGCCTATGTCTATTACACCATCTATGCGCTGGCCTGAGTGAGGTCGTGACGCCGAACGCGAAATCGAGCATATATTTGCAAGTGTTCGATTCTGACGGCAGTTTTGTGGCCTTAAATCATTGCTATGCGCATAAGCAAGGCTGTGAGGTGAACCTGTCCACCCTGCCCGACATAACGAAACGCCCTTGCACGTATAATACGGTGAAATGCCCTTACACTTATACTGCGGTGGTGTCGCCGCCGTCAGACGGCGACCAGACCATGCAGTTCACGGCCACGCTCTCGGCCGATCTTGCAGACAGAGCGCCGGTTGATGGCACACCGCGGAGTTACGCCACCACCGAGCCTGGGCAGTACGTATATCTGAGTTTCACCGCCACGGCAGGGCAGAACCTTGGATTTGCGCTGAGCGACATTGTGACGCCGAATGCGACGTCACCAATCTATATGCAAGTGAGCGATTCTGCTGGCATAGTTGTGGCAAGCAGTGAATGCGACGTTGCGAATAACGGCTGCCAGGCGAACCTGTCCAACTTGGCGGGAGGCAAGTATACCGTGGAGGTGTCGCCGCCGTCGGACGGGGACCAAACGATGCAATTCAAGGCCACCCTATCGGCCGATTTCGTCGACAGCCTGCCGTTGAACGCAGCCAAGCCGATGAGCCTGACACGGCGTGGCCAAAACGCTCGCCTGCGCTTCAGCGGTAAAGCTGGGCAACAGGGACTGGCACTGCAAGTCTCGGGGCAGAGCACGGTGCCAGCCAATGCCTATGTCTATTACACCATCTATGCGCCGGATGGGTCGATATTGACTAGCATGCTGGTGGGATTGAGTGGGGGCGGAACCTTGAACCTGTCCAAGTTGCCTTCGGATGGGACGTACACGGTTTTTGTCGACCCGTATTACGGCGAGACGGCGAATGTGACCGTGCTGCTCTTGGCGCCGATCAACGGCACCACGCCGGCTGACGGCAAGCCGGGCAGCTATGCCACGACACTGCCTGGGCAGAACGTCTATCTGAGTTTCACCGCCACGGCGGGGCAGAACCTCGGCTTTGCACTGAGCGACATCGTGACACCGAATGCGGCGTCGTCCATCCTTTTGCAAGTGAGCGATTCCGCCGGCACTTTTGTGGTCGGCAAGTATTGCTATGTGATGAAAAACGGCTGTCAGGTGAACCTGCCCAACCTGGCGGGCGGGACGTATACCGTGGTGGTGTCGCCGCCGTCGGATGGCGACCAGACGATGCAGTTCACGGCCACGCTCTCGGCCGATCTCGCTGACAGCCTGCCGTTGAACACGGCCAAGACGATAAGCCTGACACGTCGGGGCCAGAATGCCCGCTTGAGCTTCAGCGGCACAGCAGGACAGCAGGGGCTTGCGTTGAGCGTCTTGGGGCAGAGTACGGTGCCAGCCAATGGGTATGTCGACTACACCGTTTACGCGCCGGATGGGTCGCAAGTGAACAGCACGGTGAACAACACGCAGATCACTACGAGTGGCATCTTGAATCTGCCAAAGCTGCAGATGACAGGCACGTACACGGTTTTCGTCGATCCTGCCTCCGGTGAGACGGCCAATGCGACCGTGCAGATATCCTCGCCGATGACCGGCACCATACCCGTCGACGGGACGACTGGCATATACGCCACCACCGTGCCTGGGCAGAACGTCTACTTGAGTTTTACCGCCACGGCTGGACAGAACCTGGGATTGGGGTTGAGCGATATCGTGACGCCGAACGCGGTGACGAATATCTCTCTGCAAGTCTTCGATCCCGCGGGCAAGGTGCTAAACAGCCAATACTGCTATGCAACCGATAATGGTTGTCAGGTGAACCTATCCAACTTGGCGGGAGGCACCTATACAGCGTTAGTGTCACCGCCATTTGATGGCGACAAAACGATGCAGTTCAAGGCCACGCTCTCGACCGATCTCACCGATCAACTGACGCCGGGTACAGCCAAGTCTGTGAGTATTACGCGTCTTGGCCAGAACGCTCGTCTGAGTTTTAATGGTACGGCGGGACAGCCGGCAGTGACGCTTGGCATCTCGGGGCAGACCACAGGGCCGGCCAATAGTGTTGTTTACTATGTTGTCTACGGTCCAGATGGGTCGCAATTGAATAGCATAGCGTTGCGAACGGATGGGACGTTGAATCTGGGCACGCTGCCTGCCACAGGGACGTATACGGTGTTTGTCGATCCTAGCTACGGTGAGACGGCCAGCGCGACGCTACTGCTCTCGTCGGCGATCACTGGTACGTTGCCGGTCGACGGTACGCCGGGTAGTTATGTCACCACGGTGCCGGGGCAGAAGGTGTATCTCAGTTTCAACGCGACGGCCGGGCAGAACCTGGGGTTTGCGCTGAGCGACATCGTGACGTCGGATGTGACGTCAAATTTGGGATTGAATTTGTTCGATCCCTCCGGCAACAGCGTGAACAGCGAAGGATGTACAGCCAAGGACGGTTGTGCATTGAATCTCCGCAGTATGGTGGGAGGAACCTATACGGTGGTGGTGTCGCCGCCGTTAGACGGTGATCGGAAAATGAAATTCACCGCCACGCTGTCTACGGATCTCACCGACAGCTTGACGCCTGGCACCGCCAAAGCGGTGAGCCTGACGCGTCGTGGCCAAAATGCTCGTTTGAGCTTCAATGGCAAGGTAGGCCAGACATTGGCGTTGCGCGTTTCGGGGGAGACCACTGTGCCAGTCGGGCGCGATGTCCAATACACCGTCTACGCACCTGATGGATCGCAAGTGAACAGCCTGTGGGTCAGTAGTACGAGTGGCAGTGGCGCCATGAGCCTGCCCGCGCTGCCGTCGGACGGGACGTACATGCTCTTCGTCGATCCTTTTTACGGTGAGACAGCCAACGCGACGGTGCTGCTCTCGTCGGTGATCACCGGCACGGCGTCGGTCGATGGTACGCCAGGCAGCTATTCCACCACGGTGCCTGGACAGAGCGTCTATCTGAGTTTTGACGTCACCAGCAACGGGCAGAACCTGGGGTTCGCGCTGAGTGACATCGTGACGCCGAATACGACGTCGAGCATGTCACTGCAAGTCTTCGATTTCATCGGTAATACGATGATCAGCCAATCCTGCTTCGCAGCCAATAACGGCTGCCAAGTGAATTTGCCTAACCTGATTGGGGGTACGTATAGCGTGGTGGTGTCGCCACCATCGGATGGCGACCAAACCATGAAGTTCACCTCCACGCTGTCCACGGATCTCACCGGCAGTCTGGTGCTTGGCACAGCCAAATCGGTGAGCTTGACACGGCGCGGCCAGAATGCGCGTCTGAGCTTCAACGGCACGGCGGGACAGCAGTCGCTGGCGCTCAATGTGTCCGGGCAAAGCACGGTGCCGACGGCGCGCGGTGTCTATTACACGGTCTATGCGCCGGATGGGTCGCAATTGAACAGTGCGTCGATTACGGCCAGTGGCAGCGTGAGCCTGCCCAAGTTGCCGGCCACCGGCACGTATATGGTCTTTGTCGATCCTGGTTATGGCGAAACCGCCAGCGCCAGCCTGTTGCTCTCGTCCTCCTCGGCCATCACCGGCACGGTGCCGGTCGACGGTACGTCGGGGAGCTACACCACCACCATGTCCGGGCAGAAGGTGGCGCTGAGTTTCACCGCCACTGCCGGGCAGAACCTGGGGTTTGCGCTGAGCGATATCGTCACGCCGAACACCACGTCGAATCTGTCCCTGCAAATCGCCGATTCCGCCGGCAACGTGGTGGGCAGTCAGACCTGTGCGGCGGCCAATAACGGCTGTCAGGTGAATCTGTCCAGCCTGAAGGCGGGCACGTACAGCGCCGTGGTGTCGCCGCCGACAACCGGTGACCAAACGATGAAGTTCACCGCCATGCTCTCCAGCGATCTCACCGACAGTCTGGTGCTTGGCACGGCCAAATCGGTGAGCCTGACGCGGCGCGGCCAAAACGCCCGTCTGAGCTTCAGCGGCACGGCAGGGCAGCAGTCGCTGGTGCTCGGTATTTCCGGGCAAACCACGGTGCCGACGGGGCGCGGTGTCTATTACACGGTCTATGCACCGGACGGATCGCAATTGAACAGCGCGTCGATCACTGGCAGTGGCAGTTTGAACCTGTCCAAGCTGCCTACGACCGGCACGTATATGGTCTTTGTCGATCCTGGTTACGGCGAAACGGCCAGCGCCAGCCTGTTGCTCTCCTCTTCCTCCTCGGCCATCACCGGCACGGTGCCGGTCAATGGCACGCCGGGGAGCTATGCCACCACGGTGCCTGGGCAGAAGGTAGCGTTGAGTTTCACCGCCACCGCCGGGCAGAACCTGGGCTTTGCACTGAGCGATATCGTCACGTCGAACACGACGTCGAACCTGTCCTTGCAAATCGCTGATTCCGCCGGCAACGCGGTGGGTAGCCAGACCTGCGCGGCAGCCAATAACGGCTGTCAGGTGAATCTGTCCAGCCTGAAGGCGGGGACGTACAGCGTGGTGGTGTCGCCGCCTTCAAACGGTGACCAGACCATGAAGTTCACCGCCACGCTGTCCACCGACCTCACCGATAGTCTGGTGTCAGGCACGGCCAAGGCAGTGAGTCTCACGCGCCGCGGGCAGAACAGCCGCCTGAGCTTCAGCGGCACAGCGGGTCAGCAGGGGCTGGCGCTGCGGGTTTCGGGGCAGAGTACGGTGCCGGCCAGTCGCACGGTCGATTACACGGTTTACGCGCCGGATGGATCGCAATTGAACACCCAGTCGGTGGCGACGAACGGGACCTTGAACCTGTCCAAGTTGCCAACGACCGGCACGTACACCGTCTTCGTCGATCCGCATTATGGCGAGACGGCCAGCGCCAGCGTCCTGCTTGCGTCGGCCGTCACCGGCACGATGACGGTCAATGGCACGCCGGGCAGTTCCGCCACCACGGTACCCGGGCAGAAGGTGTACTTGAGTTTCACCGCCACTGCTGGGCAAAACCTGGGCTTTGCACTGAGCGACCTGGTGACGTCGAACACGACGTCGACCATGTCCCTGCAAATTGCCGATCCCACTGGCAACGCAGTGGGCAGCCAGACCTGTGCGGCAGCCAATAACGGTTGCCAGGTGAACCTATCCAACCTGAAGGCGGGGACTTACAGCGTGGTGCTGTCGCCACCGCCAGACGGCGACCAGACCATGAAATTCACTTCCACGCTGTCCACGGATCTCACCGATCGCTTGGTGCTGGGTACGGCCAAGGCAGTGAGCCTGACGCGCCGCGGGCAGAACAGCCGCCTGAGTTTCAGCGGCACGGCGGGGCAAGGGTTGGTGCTGCGGGTCTCGGCGCAAACCACGGTGCCGGCCAGTCGCGCGGTCGATTACACGGTCTATGCGCCGGATGGAACGCTCTTGAATACGGTCTCGGTGAGTGCGAGCGGGTCGTTGAACCTGACCAAACTTCCGACCACCGGCACGTACACGGTCCTCGTCGATCCGCACTACGGTGAGACGGTCAGTTCACAACTGCTGGTGGGAACCGGCAGTCGCTCTCAAGCCAAGGAAATCTCCCATGCCAACCCCTAAGATCGCATTGAAAGGATGGATATGCAGCGTCGGCCTGGGGATGGTCGCGGCCTTGGCGAGTGTGCCCACCGGCTGGGCGCAGCAGGGTGCCGGCGCGCCGCGTGCCGTATCGACGTCGGCGTCCGCTGCGTCGGTAATGGCGTCCACGCCACCGCGCGTGGTGCTGGAAGGCGGTCGGCTGCTGCGGCTTGATGCCACGGGTCAAACACTGGTCTTGATGGCCGCGGATAGCCCGCATCCCCTGCGCAGCTGGCAGATGCTGGAACCACGCCAGGGTGCCAGCCTGACCCGCCTTGCCGATGGTCGGGTGTTGCTGTGGGGCGGCGCTGGCGCCGATGGAGCGCTGCGCAAGACCGGCGTGCTGATCGATCCGCAGCAGGACGGCTGGGTGCCGACGGCACTGGACGGGGTACATCCGCGCGCCGCCCATAGCGCCACGGTGTTGAGCGATGGCCGCCTGCTGGTGGCAGGCGGCAAGGGCGCTCCCGATCATGCGCAGCTATGGGACCCGCGCACGCAGCAGGTGACGGAGATCGCCATGCCGGCGCGGGTGGGTCAGACTGCCACGCTCCAGGCCGATGGCAAGGTGCGCCTGTCGGGTGGCACGGATGGCCGTGGTCAACCGGCGTCGCAGGATGTGGTGTTCGATCCGGCCACGGGAATCTTCGCCTCGGCGGGCCCGGTGGGCGCGGCGTTCGGCACGCCGCTGGCGGTGGCCGCGGCCTCGCCGAAGGATCAGGACGCGCAGGTCGATCCAGCTACGCGCATCGCGCTGCGCTTCACGCGCCCGGTACGCAGCAGCGAGGTGAACGGCTCCACCGTGGCCCTGATGGGTCCAGCGGGTCCGGTCGAGGCGCGGGTGATGACGGCCGAAGGCGGGCGTCTGGTGTTCGTGCAACCCGATGCGTTGCTGTTCCCCGGCACGGATTACACGGTGATGGTGGACGGCCTACATGGGCTGGATGGCGCGGCGCTGCCGCTGTCGGTGATCGAGTGGAAGACTGCAGCGAGCGCGGCGGCGCCTACCGTGCAGGCGCCTGGCGTGGCCGCACGGCCATCGGCGACGCTGTTGGGCTGCGGCCAATCGCACCCGTTGCCGTGCCGCGCGCATGCGCTGCTGGCCGATGGCACCTGGCGTCCCGGCCAGGACAACACCGATGCGCGCTGGCGGGCGCCCGGCGCACAACCGGCGCAGCCGGCGCTGAGCGCGTTGGAGGCGGTGGCGATGGCGAGCCAGCGCACCAGCGTCAGCGGTCAGGTGCTGTTGGTGGATGGTCAGCCCATCGCCGGGGTGGCGGTCAGCGTGGGCAAGCAAATCACGCACACCGATCCTACCGGTCGGTTCGTCCTGTCCGGCCTGCCCACCGGCCACCAGGAACTGTACGTGGACGGCAGCGCGGCCAATGCCGCCGGGCGTCAGTACGGCGAGTTCGTGGTCGGCGTCGATCTGCAGGCCGGGCAGCTCACCCGGCTGCCCTACACGATGTACCTGCCACGGATCAGCGCCCGCGACACCACCGCCATCGCCTCGCCGCTGAAGCAGGATGTGGTGCTTACCCATCCGGATATGCCGGGCCTGCAGATCCACATTCCGGCCGGCACGGTGATCCGCGACCGCAAGGGCGCGCTGGTGCACCAACTCTCCATCGTGCCCACGCCGGTCAACCGGGCGCCGTTCCCGGTGGCGAGCAACTACCCGATGTACTTCACCCTGGAACCGGGCGGAGCCACGGTGCAGGCGCTGACGCCGCAGGCGGCACAGGGGATCAAGATCCTATACCCGAACTACGACACGCTGGCTACCGGCACGCGGGCCAATTTCTGGATCTACGACCCGTCCGATGGCTGGCGGGTGTACGGGCAGGGACGGGTGACCAGCGACGGCACGCGTATCGCCCCGGAAGGCGGGGTGGCGCTGTACAAGACCATGGGCGCCAGCTACAGCATCAGCAGCGGCATCCCGCCACCGGAGCCGGACACGCCGCACTGCAGCGATGGCTGCGGCAAGGAGGCTGGCGGTGGCGGCGCGACGGCGGGCGATCCGATCGACCTGTACACCGGAGAATTTTCCTATACCGAGACCGACGCGGTGGTGCCGGGCCTGTCACCGTTGGTAGTGACGCGCTCCTATCGCCCGCGCGACCCCTACAAGCAGGACTTCGGGATCGGCACGGCGGCCAATTTCAGTTACACGCTCTACGTGCCTCAGACCAATTTGCAGCATGGGTGTCCTGGCGGCGGTCAGTGCTCTACCACGGATTACAACCACTTGCAACTGGTGCTGCCTGGCGGCATGCCGGTGACGTTTGCACGTGTGTACGGTTCATACATAGCTGGGCAATGGCAGCAGACCGGCTCGGTCTCCGGGTATGCCGGTGCGACCATCACCCAGGGCACCTCGCGCGGCCACGGCTACCTGCTGACGCTGCGCGACGGCAGCATGATGTATTTCAACCAGTATTCGCCTAACCGGCTGGAGTGGAGCCTCGACCACTTCGGCAAC
>NZ_JZIM01000017.1:0-71265 GCF_000963215.1 Xanthomonas sp. MUS 060 | reverse complement strand
GACGTCCCGCCGGCCGAGTTTGCCGCCCAATTCACTTCCCCACCCAAAGCCGAATTTTCCAGTTCTGCGAGGGCCTAACGCGGGGAGGAGGTCACAAAGCCGAATTTTCCAGTTCTGCGAGGGCCTAACGCGGGGAGGAGGTCATTCTTCGCATCCTCTAGCAGAGGCGACCGAGAATGCGATGCGCTGGGTACTCCCGCCGGCCGAGTTTGCCGCCCAATTCACTTCCCCACCCAAAGCCGAATTTTCCAGTTCTGCGAGGGCCTAACGCGGGGAGGAGGTCACAAAGCCGAATTTTCCAGTTCTGCGAGGGCCTAACGCGGGGAGGAGGTCATTCTTCGCATCCTCTAGCAGAGGCGACCGAGAATGCGATGCGCTGGGTACAAAAACCGCCCCTTGTTGAATGGTGAAAAATCATGAATTTCGCTGCCCTCCGCCAGATCAGATCTGGCATATCGGTGAGCGCTGACCAGTGGGCGTCAAGGCATATGCGCTGAGCGCATCGTGCAGATTGAGGTCCGTCATTAGCGATGAGGTGTTGTCAAATATTTGATCTGCATGGCTGTGCCGTGTCTCTCAGCGGCGACGTGTTGTGAAACCTTGTAGTTGGTCAAGATTGCCGGCCTCATTTGTCAACAGGTGGCTTGTTGCAGCACGTACCTTGGGTGAGCCTGAAATGCAGGCGAAATCTCCCCATTCAGGGGAAAGGTGTTGCAGCACGTACCTTGGGTGAGCCTGAAATGCAGGCGAAATCTCCCCATTCAGGGGAAAGGAAAACTCATGGAAATCAAGACAAGCACCGTAGTGAAAATCGTGTTGGCGGGGGTTCTTCAGACCGTTGCCATATCCGCTCAAGCTTGCTGCCCTGATACTGGTCATGGAGCGCCTACGGCCCCGACGATGGCCACCGGCCTTGGGGAAAGTGCCCCGAAGGCCCCCGATCTCTCACTGGATCCGTCGTGGCACATCTACGAGTTTAAGCGTGATGGCGTGAGTTATTTGCAGATCAGTGATCTGACAGGGACAGTACGCGCCGCAGTGGGCAATATCAGTGGTACGTTGTGGGTGCTGCCCATGGGCGTGGACGTGTCGCGTGTGTCGTTACCAACGAAGTGGAGCGACTCAAGGGGTACGTTGGTGTACCAGACATCGGCGTTCACCGTGCGTGCCATACCTAGTCGCCATGGTAATAAATGGGAGATCAAAGCCGCTGATTGATCTTTTTATTTAATTTTTCGGAAACGAGGAAGCTAATGCTGTAGGCATGGCGGCGCCGGCAGGTGCCGCCATGCGCTTTGAGCCTAGCGGCTAGTTCCCAATCCACATCATGTGCAACGTGCTTCGCAGGATTCCGTGGCGATGCGTAGGCGATGACGCAGACAGCGATCCCTTGGTGATGTTTCGTTCGCCAGACCCTTGCCTTGATAAAATGTCTACTTGCTATTGGTAGAGAGTCGATCACATTGAGCACGCTACGATAAGCGGCTAACTGCAATCCCACCGATAAGCGCTTTGGTTCACCCTTTAAGATGAGTCGGAACTCCGTATGGCACAAGTTGCTAAACGTCACTGATCGTAGTATTCCATACAGTCCATGGGTTTCGATGCCGAGCGGATACAGCGCTTCCACGTACTCGTCGAGTAGCTTGGCCTGGATCATTCCGGTTCGTGTCATTTCCATCGCTGCAGCATACTGGCCCTTGGAGCGAAGGTAGGCCACGATGTCCTTGCGCAATTTGTTGATGTGCACAGTGATGTCGGTGTATTCGACGACGCGCCGTCTAAGGGTGCGTTCGGCTTGCAGATAGCTGGCTTGTGCAAAATCCAGGACTTCTTCTCGAGCATGATGGAAGCGTCGCGCCCTTTCAAACGCGGAGGACAAACGGGAGCCGAAGACCAATATCCCCGTGGCGATCACGGCAAGTGCCACTTGTACGAAAAACGCATCGGCGTTGTAAGCGCCATACGCTTTTGCATCGGGTAGCATGATGCCGATGGCCACGTTTGCCAGTACGATGCCTATCGCAGCTCCGCTCCAGCCGTGTAGCAGCGTCAACACGATTGCCGGAATGACCATCGTTGACATGAGCAGTTGATGCAAGAAACGATCCTGGGTCATGACTGCCATCATCAACATCGCTACCACTACTCCCGTTCCCAGGATGACATCCCTCAAAAGTAGGGGATTGGCCTCATCTTGCTCCTTGCGCCGTAGCCACAGCAACGCAGGCATGATGAACATAAGCACGCCCAGATAGTCGCCGAGCCAGTAACGTACAAGCACCTCTATTGGCGGAATATCAAGGACGGTGTAGCCTTTTAACAAGGCATTCAGGGCGATGTTGCACAGTGTGCTCCAGAGTGCCAGCGCCAATGCCAGCGGTAGTAGCAGGCATTCTTGCTCCAGCAGTCGCACCATATGACGCCTAGCTGCATGTACGATCAGCGCTACGCATGGCATCAGTAGGAAGGGGCTCGTGTATGCCCACATCCGATTAGCACCATGCTCATGCACCATTGGTACGCGGATCATTAGAAGTGCTGCCGCATCGCCGAAAAGCAAATAAGGCCATAGCCGGTAAGGCAGGAAGAGTAGGGTCGCTGCGCGCAGTCCTGCGGGTAAGTACCATTGATCGACGGAGAGCTGCCAAGCTAACAGGAAGGAAGCAGAGTAAGCCGCACTCAGGAAGACTCCCTTGGCGATGTCTCTTGTCATTCCCCACTCCTTTCCCTGTCTTTTATGGTTGGAATGTATTGCAAATCTTTCAGTGATTGGTAGACATTTATATATTATTATTTTCCGGGCCGGTGAATATTTGATTCTTATGCTCTTCAGGTGTGGCTTGATGCGTATTTTTAAGTAATTCTTAAGCGAATAATGTGCGCCTCGCCACTTGTTCGGCGGTTGTGATGGCATGGAGCAACCGGCCACAGGCTTGCTTGATGAGAATTTTTTTCATCAACAGATAGATCAAAGTAAGAGCCAAAAGGAATGTTAATAGGATTCCGGTTTCAGGCGCGGACCTTACTAATGATAGTGTGAACGGAAATCCCATTATGCAGATAGCCCATATCCACGTCATCAGTGATATGCGAGCTACACGCATGATTGCTTTGTGCAATTGCTTAGATTGCACCGTGCGCTTGCCGCCGGATTGCAAGCACCTACAAGTCAATGCTGCATGTACCACCAATCGTGTCAACATCGCCCCCATGCCAACATGCAGCAGGATGGCTACGCTGGCCAGGGTCTTGGCCAGCAAAAGCAGAAGGCTGTCTGATGCGCGATAGGCCAGAATGGTCAGGCAAGTGGTGACCGAGACGATCAGGATGGTGATGGTCATCAGGTCGGTGATCTGTTGCACCGCCTTCTGCCACTGGAAGGGAGGTGATGGCACTTGCTCCACGGCTTGTTTGCTGTAGTCCATTGCATGGTTCCTTGTTGATAGGCTTTATTCAGCAGTGGAGAAGCAAGACTCTAAATTTTTTGGAGATTTAGAATTTCTGAAATATCTGCTTAGTGCAATCAGTGTATCCAATCGTGCATTTGCTCCCTGGATTTTTTTTCTCACAGTTAAATATTGCTCTCTTGCTTATTTCATCAACAGACGGGCCGGATTCGATGCTTCTAATGACACTCCCTCTTTTTTGAGGTTCGGCAACTGCTACGCATTGATTTTCATAGGCTTGGATGACGTGGCACTTTTTTTCAATTCCTCTTTCACAGTTTATTGTGGCGTCATTCTCAGCATCTGCTTTGCTCATTTTGCCTGTTGATATGCCGAAGTCATCACCGTCATCTGCTGCAATTGCTCCCCACGTCTTAAGCCATTTCCCTGTAGGGCGTGGTGGTTGTTGTACCGGGTTGTCTTGTGGGATAGGCACACAAGATGCCATGTTGCCATTAGCTTGCGCAGGGAGCTGTCCTGGTGGACAACCGCCTTCTGCATAGGCGTTCATTGAGAATATAAGCGTTGTGATAGCCAGAAAAGCTGCATTCTTCATGTTCATGATCCTTGTTTATTTGGTGCATTCTTTATATGTCACTTCAGTCTTTCCCAGCTTGTCCACGTGAGCCGGGAGGGTGCGTGGATTGGGTAGATTCAGGGCCTTTGAATCTGACTGGTGTTTGAGAGATTCCTGACTGCTCGCGTGAGGCATTAGAAGTATTTTCTCTTGCCTGCGGCGGCGTATACGACCCAGGCGGCTGCCCCTGTGGTCCGGGGACCGAGGCTGGACTGAAGACGGAGAAGTGCATGAAGTTGGCCATGCTGCCTTGCCACAATATCGCCCCAATCGGGGGTAAGGTGACGATTAGGGTGGTGGCAATTAACCCGACCCAACCCTGTTGCAATGCCTGCGAAGACAAGCCTTCCTGGCTGCCTAAGTTGATGAGCTTCGCCCCCCAGTAGGCCAGCGCGATCCTGGCCGTCATCTTCAATACGATTGCTGTGACTACCGAGAGCACCGACATCGAGAACAGCGTGCCGATCACATAGAACAGCCAGCGTTTGAACAGATCCTTGGTCTGATCGAAGATCAGGAATAGGATGAAGATCGGCCCGACCCCGATCAGGAAGGCCATGGTGAACTTGAACATCAACAGCATCACCCCGGCCATGATTGGCGGACCGGCCGTGCCGAAGCCGGCCAGCAGCAGCGCGTTTTCTTTGTTTTTGATGGTTTCCGGATCGCCGGAATCCACCCTCACCGCATCCAGCGTGCTCAGCGCCAATTGCGTATAGGTGAGGTTTTCGTCGATGGCGTCGGTGGCGGTTGTATTCGCATCGCCGGTGAACAGCCAATGGATTTCCTTGTCCAGGCCATCGGTCATCGTCTTATGCAGCATAGTGCCGTTGGCACCGATCCCGGCGGCAATGCCCAGGATCACGGTCACCTTGCCGGCCTTGATCATGGTGGCCATGGCCGATTCGCGTAATTGTCCGCTGGCGATGCGATAGCCCAGTAACAGCACCCAGAAGGTGGTAGCGGTCAACGCGATGACGCTCACCCACTGCATGGCGCGGGCCATCACCTCCATGCCGAACGTGTCGATCTGGTTGCTGAGGTAGGTGTTGATCAGCCGGAAGAAGACGTAATCCCCCAGGCTGGCGTCCGCCAGGGGGTGTAGCCAGTTCATCGATCCATCGAACATGCTCATGGCATTGCGCCTTTATTTGAGAGTGATAAACGAAATCTAGTGAAGGAGGTGATCAGTGGGGTGGGGACGATGCCAGTGAGGCGTTGCCACGATCCGAACCAGATACAGCGCGCGTGGCAGATGCCTGGCGCAATGGGTGTGCCAGGCACTTGAATGCCCACACAACTGCGCCCACTGCCGACGAGGGCTGGGGGCGTCCTGACGCTGATTCGGGGATGGGGTGCCTGCTCAAGCCATGGTCCTTATGCGCAGGTGATGCTTATGTGCAAACCGCTATCTTATTGGATACGGCATTGTGCCGGGGCTGTCAAACGCACGGCTATCTGGGGATGCAGCGCGCTCCCAGCACTGGATCACCGTGCCCACCGCCATGCTGACGCTGCCGGCAATCAGCCGACACGGTTTGGGCGTGCTGAGGTCGCCATTCAAAATCCTGAGGGACCTCGCTCGATCAGCAGCCAGGGACAGCGAGGTACAGACTTGGCGTGGCTACCGACTGACCATCCTGTGCCGACTGGATATAGCCTTGGCCGACAATCCGCCGCAATCGCGCGCGCGAGGGCGAATGACTACATGCCCGGTCAGAGGTGCTGATGGTGTTTGAGGCCGGGCGGGCGAGGGAGTGGCCCGGCAGCATCAACGCGACCAAATAGTACGGTGCTGGACGCAATTATGACTCTGGGCAAGTGGGCAATCGCAAGATCACGGCAAGACCGTGGCAGCAGGCCACCATGTGCGGAGCGGCCCGCCAATGCATGGTGGGTGATCTACTGGCCGGAGAACCGGTGTGAGCAGGGCAAGGGTGCTGGAAAACCTGTGGCAGAATCGACCGATCAAGTAATCCAAGCGACCATGTCGTGGCGGTAACTTTGGCGGTATCTTTCGATACGGTTGCGCAAAACTGCTGATATCAATGGGTTTTCGTTGCCCACCTTCGCACCAATGACTTACGGCAGCTTCGGCTGCCGTTTTTCATTCCGCAATTTCCTGGCCTGTTCCGTAACTCCCATCGTGTCGGCGTCACCATAGTGCCGCGCCGGTTGCGCACATAGCGCTCGGTCATGTGCTGTGCCCTGCGGATGTCGTCAGCCGATTCGGCTTTGTCGGTGCTCGCCTTGGCCCGGAGGTCCTGGAGCTGAAGGCCGTAGACCCTCGCCGCAGTGCATGCCTTGGCTGAGCGCCAGGACATTGTGTTGACGCCGATTGCGCTGCCCCGCTCGTTGATGACTTGCCGGGTGTTGTCGATCTTGTATCTGCGCTTGGTGTGCACGGATGCGCTCCGGCAAAGCGGCAAGCTCGACAATGACTTTGACCCACAGCTTCGCGCGGATCTTGTCTTGCTGAATCAGTAGTAGGGAGCAGCTACATCGCCGTTACTGCGAATCGATGTTCCAACCAGATGCTGTCCCGGCTTGACTTTCATAGATATTCAGTAGCCGCTCTGCAGGTCACGTCTTTTGAACTCTACCTGATCGTAGTGGGGTATCACGTCACGCCTCAGCCTGTGTCACCAGACACTTATCCCCAGTGCATGTGAGAGTGTCTGAAAAGTTCGTTTGGCGACACCGCTCGTCGTAGCAGAATGGTGTCAGGAATCACGGTCGGATAGCATCCGGAAATTCTGACTTGAGATCAGGGTTCTCCTGATCATGTTTCTTCTTTACGACAGCCATACTAGATTCACCTAACGCAGGGACCGTCGCGTTTTCCACGGAAAACAAGCCGGCAGGTCACTCGCCCCTGCGGGCCGAGCCTTGAGTAAGCTCGGCAAGGTGCCTTGTTATGACAATATGATGTCTTTTCACGGCGCATGAAAAATTGTGGTTTGCGTTTTGTTTTTTGTCTACAAATGTGTATTGATCTGAATAATTCACCCGGATAGTCTGCCAGCGCGGCATTTGCTGCGATGGAGCTACATGGTATGACCATCAGGATTTTTCTGGTCGATGATCACACTCTTGTTCGGACGGGAATGCGCCTGATTCTTTCGAATCAGACAGACATGAAAATAGTCGGTGAGGCAGAAAGCGGAGAGGCGGCAATCCCGCAAATCCGTCAGTTGAAGCCGGACATCGTACTGTGTGATATGCATATGCCGGGCGTCAGCGGGCTCGAAGTCACCGAACGCATTGTTAAGGGTGACTATGGCACCAAGGTCATTATTGTCTCGGTGTTGGAGGATGGCCCATTGCCCAGGCGCCTGTTGGAAGCCGGTGCATACGGTTACCTTGGTAAGGCCAGCGATGCACAAGAACTGCTGCGTGCAGTGCGCGATGTCGCGATGGGAAAGCGTTACCTCGGTGCGAACATCGCGCAGAATCTGGCGCTGGCGAACCTGGAAGGTGGTGGTTCGCCGTTCGATGCCCTGTCTCCACGTGAGCTTGAAGTTGCTCTGCTTTTGACGCGTGGCTTACGTCAGGAAGACATCGCCAAGCGCCTGAGTCTCAGTGCCAAAACAGTCAATACGCACAAGGCGCGCTTGTTCGAAAAAGTCGGTATCCAAGATAATATCGCATTGGCACGTTTGGCCGCGCAGTACGGATTATTGGATCCCACGCAGCCGCTATAGTGGGGCGCGATTCCAACACAGATTCGAATCGGTCTGGATCCGTTTTATTTTTCGTCATCCTCCGTGAATGACAGTGTGTAAGCGCGGTGCAGTCATCCCCGTTCTTCATCAGCGTCTGATCGCGTCTGCGTTTGCGGCATGTGTACGATGCTTCGTGCATTGACGGCAGTTCGGTGTGCTGTTGGCTTGGCGAGATGATGAACCAATGGCCGCGCAGTACGGATTATTGGATCCCACGCAGCCGCTATAGTGGGGCGCGATTCCAACACAGATTCGAATCGGTCTGGATCCGTTTTATTTTTCGTCATCCTCCGTGAATGACAGTGTGTAAGCGCGGTGCAGTCATCCCCGTTCTTCATCAGCGTCTGATCGCGTCTGCGTTTGCGGCATGTGTACGATGCTTCGTGCATTGACGGCAGTTCGGTGTGCTGTTGGCTTGGCGAGATGATGAACCAAAGCAAGTTCCGAGTCGGCGTCAGCAAGGCTGACATGTGCCTGTGTCGCACTGGGAGCCGAGAACAAAAAAGCGGCCCGAAGGCCGCTTTTTTGTGGTGGGATATCCGTATGGGATCAGTTGCGATCCTATTGTTCCTTGTTTTCGTTGTCTTCGCCCTCTGTCTTGCGGGGAGGCTGGACGACGACAGGCGTGGTACCAGTATCCGGCGTCGACGTCGTGCCGCCGCTGTGGCCAGTGGCCGTTTCATGCGTGTTTGGCTTGAGGACGTCTAACAGCGTCGTTTGCACTGGGGCGTAGGTTGGCTTGGCAGGCGCGGGCTCATCGTGAGGCCGCGAGGCAGTAGTTGCGGTTTCACGCGTTGGTGCGCTGGCCGGCGCGGCCATGCCGATCTGATCCTCGGTTCTCACTGGCGTAGCCACGACGGCCGGTGCTGGAGCTGACGTGGCTGCCGCTTGTGGCTGCTCGATCGTAGTGACTGGAGCAGTCGGTGCAGCGCCTGATGCGATAGGGCGCTCCATTGCAGACGGCTGTTCTGTTGCGCTTTCCATCCGCATGGCGGACGCAGCCCTGTCGACGTTGAGCGTTGCCGATGCCGTTGCCGCGTCGGTGCGCGCGCGAGAAGCGTCTGCGTGGGCAGCAGTGTCTGCTGAGGTTGTTGGCTGTGCTCTTCCTTCGTTGGCTTCGTGAGCTTCAGGACGAGCGATCACTGTGGCCTGAGTGAGGGTAACGGCCTGGGGTGGGGCGCTGTCCACGAAAGCCGGTGACACCGCGATGCTCGGGTGTGTGGTTGCCTGCGCGTCGATGGCTGGCGTCCGCTCGCGCCGCGGCTGCGGCTCGCGCTTTTCCTGCGGTGCAGAGGTTGCCTTCAATGGTGATTGCGGCTTGACGTTGCTGCTGTTGGCGGTTGCGTCGTCGTCGAAGTCGAACTCCGGCTGACTCCGGTTCGGTGCCGGGGTGGTCTCACCATCGTTGTCTGCAGCATTCAAATCGATATCGTCTAGACCAGCAACCTCGCCCTCGCCGATAGCGCCGGTCTCACCGTTACCGCGTCGACGGCGGCGTCCACCGCGGCGTCCGCGCCGGCGGCGTCCACCAGCTTCGCCGTTCACTTCGTCGCCATCGTTGTGCTCGTTGGCTGGCACGGCCTGCTCGGTTTCCAGCGCAATTTCGTGCTCCTCGCTATTGACGTGCGTGTGGACAGTAGCGACGAGTGGAGCCTGGCTGGTTGCGGCCTGAGCCTCCTGGCGCTGCGGTGTAGCACCGACCGCGACAGCAGGGGCGCTGGTGGCGGCAGTCTGTGCCAGCGCGACAGGCGCGACGGGGGCGGGGGCAACCTGCTTGGCGGTTTCCTCGGTACGCGGCTGACGCGTTGGCTTTTCGTTCTGCTGCGCAGCCTGGGGTGCTTCCTGTTGTGGTTTGGGCTGGCGTTGTGGGTTCTGTGTTTGCTGTTTCTGCGGCTTCGGAGTTTGCTGCTGCTTGGCTTGTTGCGACGTCTGCTCGCTGCGTGCTGGCTTGGGCGACGTAGTCTGCTGGCCGCCGCTGTGTCCTGCGCCGTTGTTGCCGGTCCGGCGCTCGTCGCGGCGCGCGTTGCCGCCGCCGTTACCACGTGCTGCGTTGCCGCCCTGACCGCCGTTGCGGCGTGCATTGCGATCATGCCGCTCGCCACGCTCGTTGCGGTTACGGTTTCCATCCTGTGGACGTTGACGTTGCGCTGGTTCCGATGCCGTTGCTGTCTGCGCCAGGCTCTCGCTGGCGCCGAAAATACGCTTCAGCCAGCCGACGATGCCGATCGCTGGCGTGGCAGTGACCGCAGTGGATGAGTGCATCGGCGCAGGTGCGGCGGCTGTTTCCTCGGCCGCTTCGCGCAATGGGGCCGGCTGTGAGTGCTGCACATGGGTGACAGCGGGCGCGGGCGGAATGTTGAGCTGTGCCTTGGTCAAGGCATGCACCGGCAGCTTGCGTGGGGTGCCGCGCTGGTAGCTGGGCTTGGTGCTTTCCTCGCTCAGCTCGTTCTCGCGCAGGCGAGTCACTTCGTAGTGCGGGGTTTGTAATTGCTCGTCGGCGACGATGACGATCGGTGCGTCGTGGCGCTTTTCGATCTCGCTCAGGGCGCGACGCTTTTCGTTGAGTAGATAGTTGGCGATCTCTACCGGGGCCTGCACCAGGACTTGCCCGGTGTTTTCCTTCATCGCGTGCTCTTCGGCGACGCGAATGATCGACAGCGACAACGACTCGACGCTGCGCATGCGGCCATGGCCGTCGCAGCGCGGGCAAATGATCTGGCTGGATTCGCCCAGCGACGGACGCAGCCGCTGGCGGCTCATCTCCAACAGGCCAAAACGCGAGATCCGGCCGATCTGTACGCGTGCGCGGTCGTACTTGAGCGCGTTTTGCAGGCGATTCTCGACCTCGCGTTGGTGCTTGTTGGAGGCCATGTCGATGAAGTCGATCACCACCAAGCCACCCAGATCCCGCAGGCGCAGTTGCCGCGCGACCTCCTCGGCCGCCTCCAGGTTGGTCTGGAACGCGGTGTCTTCGATGTCGCTGCCCTTGGTGGCGCGCGAGGAGTTGACGTCCACCGCAGTCAGTGCCTCGGTCTGGTCAACGACAATGGAGCCGCCGGAAGGCAGGCGCACACTGCGCTCGTAGGCGGCCTCGATCTGCGATTCGATCTGGAAGCGGTTGAACAGCGGGATGTCATCGGTGTAGTGCTTGAGCTTACGCAGGCTCTGCGGCATCACCTGCTGCATGAACTCCTGGGCATCGCCATACATCTCCACGGTATCGACAAGGATCTCGCCGATATCGGCACGCAGGTAATCGCGCAGCGCGCGAATGATCAGCCGCGATTCCTGGTAGATCAGGAAGGGAGCTGGCTTGGCCAGTGCGGCTTCGGCGATCGATTTCCACACCTGCAGCAGGTATTCCAGATCCCACTGCAACTCCTCGGCATCGCGGCCAACACCGGCTGTGCGGATAATCACCCCCATGTCATCGGGGATGGTCAGCTTGTCCAATGCTTCCTTCAGTGCGGCGCGATCTTCGCCCTCGATACGTCGGGAGACGCCGCCGGCACTGGGCGAGTTCGGCATCAGCACCATGTAGCGGCCGGCCAGCGAGATGAACGTGGTCAGGGCTGCGCCCTTATTGCCTCGCTCTTCCTTGTCCACCTGCACGACGACTTCCTGGCCTTCGCGCAGAAGCTCGCGGATTGTCGCCTTGTGATGATCGACGCCGGCCTGGAAGTAATCGCGGGAGATTTCCTTCAGTGGCAGAAAGCCGTGACGCTCGCCGCCGTACTCGACGAAGGCGGCTTCCAGCGAAGGTTCGAGCCTGGTGATACGGCCCTTGTAGATGTTGGATTTCTTCTGTTCCTTGGACGGCTGCTCGATGTCGATGTCGTACAGGGTCTGGCCGTCCACGATAGCCACACGCAGTTCTTCCGCCTGCGTGGCGTTGATCAGCATACGTTTCATTGGTTGCGTTCCTCGCGCTGCTACCGCGCGGAACGCCATGGGGTTTCGCTTCTGGTCACGCTTCGCCGCCCATCGCGCAGGCGCGGGGAGGGCGGCTTGAGCTTCCAGCGCTACGACACCACGGCGAGCCGCGGGAGCGCTTCTTTTCTTGGTGGTTCAGGGCCGGCGGCGAACTCCAGCCAGGCTGGGGGCGCCGCACGGGGCATGTTCAGCGCGGATGTTGAGGCATCCGGCGATGGCGGGGCAGGCCGGTGAGCCGCTAACATGGCCGCCCCGAGGGCGGTGGTCGCGCACTGTGCCGGAATCGTCGCAAGCCGGGCTTCTGGCCCTTAGCTAACTTCGAACGAAATCAAACCCTTATCTCGCCCCCCGAGTGTAACAGAATAAACCGCTCAATGACTTCCCCTCCGGTTCCTCCAAAGTCGCGTGACGGCGCGACCAGCGTGGTGCGCATTCTCAAGGTTCCCGAGGATCGGGCTGGACAGCGTGTGGACAATTTTTTGCTCGGCCAGCTCAAGGGCGCGCCGCGTAGCCTGATCTACAAGCTGATGCGCAGCGGTCAGGTGCGTGTCAACGGTGGCCGTACCAAGGCCGAGCGTAAGCTGGAGGTCGGCGATGAGGTGCGCATTCCACCAGTGCGGTTGCACGAGGAGGGCGAAAAAACCACGCCGCCGGAGGCATTCATGGCACGGCTGGAGGCCGCGATTGTCTATGAAGACGCGCGTCTGCTGGCGCTGAACAAGCCATCTGGGGTAGCCAGTCATGGCGGCAGTGGGATCAGCTTCGGTGCCATCGAGACTCTGCGCGCCCTGCGTCCGAATCAGACGCTGGAACTGGTTCACCGGCTTGATCGCGACACCTCGGGTTTGCTGATCGTGGCCAAGAAGCGCTCGGCGTTGACTGAATTACAGGCGTTGATGCGCGAAGATGACCGGGTGCAGGGGCGCGGCATCAGCAAGCGCTACCTGACCTTGTTGGTCGGACGCCTGCCAGATGTGACGATGAGTGTGGAAGTGCCGCTGCATATCGGTCTGCGCCAGGGCGGCGAACGTCATGTGCAGGTGCATGCGGCGGGCAAGCCTTCGTTGAGTCATTTCCGCACGCTGGAACGGCGCGGAGGGCATTCTTATTGCGAAGTGCGGATCGAAACCGGCCGAACCCATCAGATCCGCGTGCATGCACAGCATCTCGGCCACCCGGTTGCCGGTGACGACAAGTATGGTGACTCTGAGGTCAACAAGCGCTTGCGCGAGCAGATTGGACTCAAACGGTTGTTCCTGCACGCGGCGTCCTTGGAGTTCACTCTGGACGGCGGCAAGGCACCGTACTTGTTGAATGCCCCCTTGGCTGACGAATTGACCGATGCACTGAGCCGATTGGGGGGCTGATCTTGCCGTGCCGGGCGGCGTTGTCGCCGCCCGGCGCCGAACACTTTAGCCGTTGTGGTGGTCGTGGTGGTCGTGGTGCTGCTCGTTATGTGACGGTATTGGTCGCATTGCCTGTTGTGGCTGTTCAGCGGAGCGTGGCATGGACATATGCGGCGGCGGCGCGAAGCGAACCACGGGTTGCTCCTGCATCCGCTGTTCCTGCATGCGTTGTTCTTGCATTTGCCGCTCGATCATGCGCTGCTGCGGCATGATCTGCCGCATGGACTCTCGCGGCATTTCTGCTGCGCGCGCTTGATAGGCAGGTGCTGCGGGTTCGTGCCAGGTTTGTATCTGCTGAGGCTGCGCCACTGTTGCTTGTCGCGGTGGTTGTGCGTGGGTCATGTCGCGCGCGAAGGTTTCGCGAGCGAAATCGGGCTGCATGCCCGCATTGCTATGACGGGCAGGCTCGACCATCCGCGTGGTAGGCATGCTGGGATGTTCGGCGAATGTTCCTGCCTGCCTCGTTTGAGGCATGGGTTGGCCGCGGAAATTCGGCAGCGACATCGGTTGGGAAGCTCTTGACCCGTTCGGCTGTGCCATCGCCAGAGTATGCAAGGGCATGCGTGGATCGCGCGGCACCTGTTCGGCGAGCGGTGCACCTGACGGTTGCAGCCGTTGCGAGGACGGCATCGCTGCGACTGGGCGCCCGGCCTGCAGCATCTGTGCGGTGAAGTGCGGCATGGTTTGCGGCATCGATCCGGGCATGGTGCGGGCGCGTTGCGTGGCAAATGCGCTCGTCGGCATATTCATGCGCGTTCCCATTGCCGTTGCAGCAGCCATCGCCGCAGCCGTTGGACGGGCCCCGGGAAATGATTGCGAAGGGACGGCGATGCCCACGCCCATCGGCGTCGGACCCGTGTTGTTACGCACGAAAGTGCGGTTATCGATACGGTTGTTGACGATGCGGTTGTTGATGATGGTCGTGCGCGGGGCGTAGACGTTATGGTTGTACACCACGTAGTTCGGTACCGACGGTGGCGCGTTCCAGTTCACTCCCCAGTTGTTCCAGCCCCAATCGTGCCAGGCCGGCTCTGGTTCGAACCAGCCGAACATGTGGTGGCGGTGGTGGTCGAGGGCTTCGCCGATCAGTACGCCGACGCCGAAGGACACGATGCCTGTGGTCACCAGGTCGCCGGTATCGTAGTAAGGACGCGGCGGACGGTAGCTGTACTCGCGGTACACGCCGATCGGTTCGCCGTAGACCACCTCGGGATCGTAGCGCGGCACGTAGACCACGTCAGGTTGCGCCGGTTCGATCACGATGGTGCGGCGCGGTGGCGGCACTGCGTCGGCATAGGGGGCCGGTTCCACGACGGTACGCTGCACCACCTGCACGCGCTGTTGCGGGGTATCGCGCAGGTGTCCTTGCGCTTGCGCACGTTCACGCATGACCTGGACCGCGTCTAGAACTTCGTTGGGATCGTGTGCATAAGCATCGCCGAGTGAACGGGTCCAGTCGCCGTTGCTTGCCAATTGGTCGACAACATCGGGGAAGGCGGTCAGCGCCTTGACGCTGGGGTCCCAGGGTTGCGAGGCGGAGGCTTGCAGGCGGTCGGCTGCTCTCATGTTACGGTTGTTGCGTAGCCAGTCTTGTGCCGCCATGACCTGGTTCGGATAGACCGAAGCGGCCAGCGTCTGTGCCAGCAGCTTGTCCGGGAACAGGGCGATTGGCGCCACTAATTGATACAGCTGATCTGCTGTTGGCGGGACATAGCTGGCAGGTGTGGTAGCGGGGTCGCTCTGTGCCGGTACTGGAGCGATGGCGCCCTGTTCTGCTGTCGCAGTGGGGTGTTGCCGCTGGCATGCGCCGAGCGCAAACACGCTCAGGGCAGTGACCAGTGCGACTTTGGTGGGAGGCAGTGAGCGGATCTCCATGCGGTACCTCATCTAGCAGTATCGGGGTGACTTGTGGGCGCAGCATGCCCTGCGTCAGGTGTCTGCCAGCTTGCTGAAAACACACTGCGTGGCAGCATGCTGGCTTGCGTTCAGGTGGCATCAGCGCACTTGTTCAGGCCAGCGTGTACAGCACGCGCTAATGGCGCGCAGGCCTTGGGTGTTGCTCGCATTGGACGCAATCGATTGCGGATGCGGCATGCGGGCGCGTGTCGCCGCAGTCCCCTGCGGCGACCCCATTGACTCGATTGAATCAGCCGCTGTGTTTGGGCTGTGCGTCCAGAGCGAAGCAGCGGTCTGGGCGCGGTTGCGGTGGGGTGAAGTTGACCGGTACCTGGATCGTCCACGGTACCGCCTGCCCGTTGCGGGTGGCGGGGTTGAACATCCATTCGTGCACGGCCTGTTGCGCCGCTGCATCCAATGCGGGCTGTCCGCTGCTGCTGACGACGTTGACTTCGGTGGGTTTGCCTTGCACGCCGACCACCACTTTCAGCACGACTTTGCCGCCGAGTCCCGCGCAGGCCAGTTCGATCGGGTAATCCGGCGGTGGCGTTCGCACCGCCGCGACCTCGGTCGGGGCCTGTGCGGTGGCCTGACTCTGGGATTGCGACGATTGACCACAGCCGCTCAGCAGCACGGCGCTCATGCAGGCCAGAGGAGCAAGAAGGCGGGAAAGGGCAGGCATACGGTTCACTCCGAAAGGGCCGACGCCTTGGCGGCGCAGATGAAGTCGTTCTCGCTCAGGCCGCCGACGTCGTGGGTGGAATAGCGCACCACCACGCGGTCGTAGTGCACGCCGAGGTCGGGATGGTGGTCTTCGCGGTGTGCGATCCAGGCCAGCGCATTCACGAACGCCAGCGTGCGGTGGTAATCCGGGAAGCGGAAGGTGCGACTGATCGCCATGCCGCTTTCGACCAATTCCCAGCCGGGCACTTGCGCTAGCAGTTCCGCCAAGCGTGCCTGGGTGAGTTTGTATTCACTGCCCTTGCAGGGCGAACAATGGGCCTGCGCGAGCGGGATCAGATCGTTCATGATGAAGTTTGTACGGCGAAGTGGCTGAAGATGCCGGAAAAGAACAGCACTGATGATGAGCCAATGACATGCGAAAGGCTAGAATAGCCAAATGATCCAGATATCAGACAGCGCGCAGGCCCACTTTCACAAACTGCTCGAACGCGAGGCGGTGCCCGGCATGGGCGTGCGCCTGAGCGCGGTCGATCCGGGAACCGCGCGCGCCGACGCGCGGCTGGAGTTCGCAGAGCCGGCCGACCTGGCCGGCGACGAATGGGCGATTGATTGCACCGGTTTCACCTTGTATGTCGCCGCCGACAGTGTCGCCTGGCTGGACGGAGCCGAGATCGACTATGTCGCTCAGGGAACCGGCCAGCAATTGACGATCAAGGCACCCAAGATCAAAGGCGAAGCGCCGGGCGAGGCGGCCTCGCTGGTTGAGCGGGTGCGTTGGGTCGTGGAAAACGAGGTCAATCCGCAATTGGCCCAGCACGGCGGCCGCGTCGCGGTGCAGGAAGTGTCTGCCGATGGCGTGGTGCTGTTGCGTTTTGGTGGCGGCTGCCACGGCTGCGGTATGGCCGATGTGACGCTGAAACAGGGCATCGAGAAGACACTGATGGGGCGCGTATCCGGCGTGACCGCCGTGCGCGACGCGACCGACCACGATAGTGGCAGCGCACCGTACATTCCGCGCGATACGGTCGCCTAGTCCGCGCGCTCGGTGACACGCGCCGCCGACATTCTCGACGCGCTATTGGCGCGTATGTCCGGCGGGCTGCCGTGCGACCCTCTTACCGGATTGCCTGACAGTTGGGCGCATTGGCTGGCATCGCAACCGGTCGCGCCACGCACGTTCGTGGCGTCCGAGTTGATCGCGGCATTGCCGCAGCCACTGCCTGCGGTATCGATGCGCCTGCCGGCGCTGAGTCCATGGCAGGCATTGCGCCGGCTGTGGTGGCAGCATTGGGATCCGGCACCGTACGACCAGCGCTGGTGGCGACGCATTGCGGTGTTGCTCAGCCTGTTGTTGCACCTATTGTTCGCGGTGTTTTTGTTGTGGGTTGCGTTCGTGCGCTGGTTGCCGTTGCATACCGACGATGGTCAGGCAAGCCGGGTGCAGGTGGAGTTCGTCGGTCGCGGCACGCCTGCCGACACCGGTGGTGGTGCGTCGGCAGCACTGACGACACCCCCAAAAAGTGCCGCGCCCGTTAGTGCCACTCGTGTTCCACATGCCGTGGTCAAGCGCGCACGCAGCACAGCCAAGACCTCGACATCACCTGCGTCCGTGGCGGCCGCGAGCGCCAACGTGCCGGTCGCGGCCAAAAGCCCGCCGCCGCCAGAGCAGTCGCTGCAGGTCACCGAAACGCCCACGCCCACCAGCGATTTCGTGTTGCCGCCACCGCCACGCTTGCGCACACCGGTACCGACGCCGCGATCGATCGTGCCGCCCGAGATTCAGGTGACGGAACGCGATGTTCAGGTGGTCACCGAAGCGCCCGCCTTAGCGCAGATCCGCCCGCGCGAGGTCGTCGTGCCGCGACCGGCTGCGCCGACGCTGCAGGTGCGCGAACGCGAAGTGCCGGCGCCACTGTCGCAGGTGCAGGTCCAATCACTGCCGATGCCTAACCCCATGCCGATGCCGGAACTGGCTCAAGCGCAGGCACCGCAGGTGCGCCAGATCGAGATCCCGACGCCGGCGACAGTCAGCGTACCGGTGCCCACCGCCGCCGCAGCGGTCAAGGAGTCAAGTGTGCCTGCTGTGGCGCCGGCGCCGGTGACACAAGCCAGTACTCCAACCACGCAGCAGGCCACACCGGCTGCATCGGCATCAGCGACGGCGCCACCCGGTCAGCATGCTGCCACGCCAGGCAGTGGTCCGGCGACCGCCGCCCGCGAAGGAAGCTGGGCCACGCCACAGCGTAGCGACGACTGGGGTGCGGCGGCGCGCAACCGGGCCGGTGATGTCGGCGGCGGCGCGCGTAACGGCCTGTTCAATGGCGATGGTAGCGTCCGCCTGGCTGATGGCGCTGGCGCGAACAAGACCGCCGAGCACGGCGCGCCGGGGGCCGACACCGATACCTGGACGCGCGAGCGCATCGCTAACGCCGGCCAATGGCTCAAGCGCCCGCCATACGACTACACGCCGACGTCCTTCGACAAGTATTGGCTGCCGAATGCGACCCTGCTGGAAGAGTGGGTCCGACGCGGGATCCAGTCTGTCAGCATTCCCATCCCGGGTACCGGCAGCAGCATCACCTGTGTGATCTCGATTCTGCAGGTCGGCGGCGGATGCGGCATCACCGATCCCAATCTCAACGATCAGCCGGCGGGTGCGCGGCCGCCGCCGAAAGTGCCATTCAAGCCAGCATTGCAAGAAGACAACGGCAGCCGCTGAGCCCCAATCCAGGCCATGGCTGCCGGCACGCGTAGCGGCTCGTGCTCAGTTCACTCCATGCAGATCGCGCAACTTGCTCGGGCGCGAACCGAAATAGGCCGCCAGGTCGGCGATATCCTGGTCGCTCAGTTGCGCCGCTTGCTGACTCATCAAGGGGTGCTGGCGGTCGCCGCTGCGGTAGGCCTGCAGCGCATGGGCCAGATAATCGCCGTATTGGCCGCCGAGCCTGGGGTAGGTCGCGTCGATTGGCGCATTGCCCTCGGCGCCGTGGCAGTTGATGCAGCTTTGCCCGGTGGCCTTGCCCTTGGCCTGGGCGAGTTTTTCGCCGATGGCGATGCGTCCGCTGGGGAGTCCGGCGGAGGAGCCGGCCCCATGCTCGCCGCTGGCGTGGCCGGGATCGCCGGCCGAGGTGCTGGAGGATTCCACCTGCGATTGCGAACACGCCCCCAAACACAGGGCTGCAAGCAGGACGATGGCGGGACGCAGAGCGTGCGCGGCGTTCGACATGGGAAAGCCTACTTGAGTGTGGACAGGAAAGCGGCGATGTCGGCGATATCCTGCTCAGAGAAGCTTTCCGCCTGGGCTTGCATGGTCGGGTGCTTGCGCTTGCCGAGCCGATATTCGGTCAGCGCCTGTGTCAGGTATTGGGCCGATTGCCCGCCGATCTTGGGGATGCGGTAGCTGGGATAGGCATTTTTGTAACCGGTAACGCCGTGGCAGCCCTGGCAGGTGTAGGTCAGCAATCGGCCGTTTGCGGCATTGCCTTGCACAGGGGCGGAGGCGGCGGGAGCGGTGGGCATTGGTGCGTTTTGCGCCCTTGCCGGGATGCTCCCGAAAGAGACAAGTAAGGCCAGAGCAAGACAAGCGGCGAGCGGCTGCGTGCGCATGGTTTCGTGGTCCGGAAGGACGGGACGGGTGTTCCGGCGTGGGGGAATACGGAACGAACCGAGTATAGCCTTACCTTTCGTGGCTCCGAAACTGGCCACGCGCGACATGGCGGACAGCGCAATTTGCCGCATGTGATGCTAATCAATGTCCCATGCGTGATTCGCTCGCCCGACAATTGCGCAAATCACAGCGAGGGCCATCCATCCAATGGCTGGATGGTTTTGGAACACGGCTTCAGCGCCGAAGCGCTGCACTGTCCTGCCTTGGCTTACGTGCAGCCATGGCACAAAGGATTGCCCGCGTGCCATGAGGCCAAAGCCTGGTCGCCATACGAGCGACTCAACTGGTGAGTTTGCTCAGGATGCGAAATCCGGCCAGCCATACGCCGAGCATGCTGCCCAGGTTGGTGAGCAGGAAGGTCAGCACCACCCGCGAGACCCGGTTGCGGTACCAGCCGCGCAGGTTCTGCGCATCGTCGCGCAGTGCGAGGAAGTCGCCGTAGGCCGGCTTGCGCATGTGTACTTCCACCAGTGCGCTGAATGCACCGGCAGGAACCCCAGGCCGAAATGGTTTCAGCGGTGCGGCAATCGCACCGGCGATCACGCTCAGTGGATGGCCGCCGGCCAGCAGGCAGCCCAACCCGGCCAGCCCGCCAGTGAACAGCACCCACTGTTGCAGTAAATCGGTGCCCAGCGCGAAGCCGCCATGCCAGTACCCCCAGGCCACGCCACCGAGCACCAGCGTGGTCAGGGTCATGGTGATCCAGGGGACGTTCTTTTTGGTCGGTACGTCTTCCAGCGTCTTGCGTCGCGTTGCCGGGTCGTCTTGATCGTCCTGCAGGTGTCTGGCCAGACCAGCGAGATGGCCGGCACCGACCACCGCCAGTACTTCGCGTACCACATGGCGATGCGCGTCGTTGTGCGCGTGCGCTTCTGCGCTGGGGGGCGTGGTCAATGCGCGTTGCGCGTGTTCTTCGCGCAGGCGCGTTGCCATGTAACAGTCGCGCTCGGCGATGATGGTTGCGTAAAGCTCTGGGCTTTCGCTGGCGAAATCGCCGAAGCTGGCTTCGAGCATGTCGCCCTGTTTGAGCTTCTCGATCTCTGCTTCACCGACTTCCTCTGAGGCGAACAATCCACCGAGCAGGCCGCTGGCAAGCTTGAGCTTGCCGAACAAGCCGAGTCGGCTGGAAGCACGCTTGAAGGTCAGCCCGACCTCGCGATCCACCAGATAGACCGGCAACTGCCGTTCGCGTGCCAGCAGCACGGCGCGTTTGAGTTCGGCGCCAGGTTCGATGCCGAGCTGTTCGGCCAAGCGACGTTGATAGGCGGCCAGGGCCAGGTTGGCCGCGAACAGGGCGACGCGTCCTTTGCGAATCACCTGCACCAGATCCAGCTTGGTCAGCGCGTCCGGATCGGTGAGCGCCTGCAAGCGTTGCGGATCCAGTTCCACCGCGACCGCGTCGAAGCGACCGCTTTCGATGGCACGTTCGACCACGGCGACGCTGGCCATGGAGACGTGCGCAGTACCGAGCAAGGTGTAGCGGATGCCGTCGCGTTCGACGATGCGGTACGGCTGGTCGGCGAAGAGTGCGTCGTCGGCCTGGGGGAGTGCGTTCATGCCATGACTCGTCGGAAGGGCCTCGTCGGCGCAGTGGCGCAACAGGCGTGGTGGTGGTGTGTTGAGGTCGGCAGGTATTGAGACCTGGTGACCGGCTCGGTGTGCTGTGCGCAGGAACATCCCATGCAATGCGCTCGGCGGGTTCAGTCGATATAGCGCTTGAGCAGGTCGCCATACGCGTCGATCCGGCGGTCGCGCAGGAACGGCCAGATCCGCCGGACGTGTTCGCTGCGCTGCAGGTCCACGTCGCAGACCAGCACTGTCGGGTCGGTTCCGGCCTCGGCGATGAATTCGCCCTGTGGGCCCAGCACGTGGCTGTTGCCCCAGAACTGGATGCCCGACGCACCGAGCGGCGATGGTTCGTGGCCGACCCGATTGCAGCTCAGTACCGGGATGCCATTGGCGACGGCATGGCCGCGGTGACTGAGTACCCAGGCATCGCGCTGGCGTTCCTGTTCGGCTTGCGCGTCGTCGGGGTCCCAGCCAATCGCGGTCGGGTAGAGCAGTAGTTCGGCACCGGCCAGCGCCATCAAGCGCGCGGCCTCCGGATACCACTGATCCCAGCACACCAGCACGCCGAGACGACCGACCGACGTCTGGATCGGGGTGAAGCCCAGATCACCCGGAGTGAAGTAGAACTTCTCGTAGAAGCCCGGGTCGTCGGGAATGTGCATCTTGCGGTACTTGCCGAGCAGGCTGCCGTCCTTCTCGAACACCACGGCAGTGTTGTGGTACAGGCCCGCAGCGCGGCGCTCGAACAGCGAGCCGACCAGGACCACGCCGTGGCGCTTGGCCAGCGCGCCCAATCGCTCGCTGCTGGGGCCGGGAATCGTCTCGGCCAGATCGAATTCCTCGACCGACTCGTGCTGGCAAAAATAGGCACCATTGTGCAATTCCTGCAGTAGCACCAGGCGCGCGCCCTGCGCGGCCGCCTCGGCGACACGCGATTGGATTGCGCTCAGGTTCGCTGCGGCATCGCCATGGTTGCGCTCTTGGATCAGCGCAACGGAGAGAGAATGTCGGGTCATGACGAAAGGGAGATCGGCGAAAGCACGCATGGTAACGCGGATGCCCGCGCGGCAGCGCCTGGGCTGATGAACTGTGGATACGGGCACAGAGGCCGGAGCGCGGTGTCTCGGTCGGGTATTTGCGTTAGCGCACCAGACTCATCGGGTGCATTGCCATTGGCTGCCGCTTGGTGGTCGATGCAGGGTGCGAGCGATGCTCCTGCACATGCGGCCAAGCTGGTCATGCGAGCGCACCTTCAGTCCGCAAGTGCCCCCGCGGGCAACTGCATGGTGATGCAGTGCAGGCTGCCGTTCTGCCAGATCAATGCCCGGCATGGGATCGGCACGATCTCATGCTGCGGGAACGCCTGCGCCATCACCGCCTGCGCCTGTGCATCGGCGGCATCGCCGTAGGCGGGCATCAGCACTGCGCCATTGACGATCAGAAAATTGGCATAGGACGCGGCCAGGCGCCTGCCTTGGTCGATCATCGGCTGCGCCCAAGGCAGCGGGAACAGTCTGTAAGGACGTCCGTCGACAGTGCGCAATGCGGCCAGTTCGGCCCCCATCGCCTGTAGTTCGGCGTAATGCGAATCGTCGGCGTCGTCGCAGGCCTGATAGACGATCGCATCCTCACTGGCGAAGCGGGCGAGGGTGTCGATATGTGCATCGGTGTCGTCGCCTTCCAGATAGCCGTGCTCCAGCCACAGCACCCGCTGCTGTGCCAGCCAGTCGGCCAGAGCGTGGCTGAGCGAGGCGCGTGTTCGCTGCGGATGCCGCTCGTGCAGGCATTTCCAGGTGGTCAGCAAGGTACCGGCGCCATCGCAATCGATGGCTCCACCTTCCAGCGCGAAATCGATACGGCGCACGGTACTTTCGGCGAACAGCCCGTGCTCGGCGAGGAGGCTCACCAGTTGGTCGTCCAGGCTCGCCTGGAATTTCCCGCCCCAGCCGGTGAAGCGGAAATCCAGCAACTGAAAGCCGCCATCCGTGCGCGTCAGGGTAATTGGGCCGGAATCGCGCAGCCAAGTGTCATCGTATTGGGCCTCCACGAATCGCACCCGCTGCATGTCCACCCGTGCCGAGCGCAGTCGTGCCTCGGCATAGATCTGCAGATCGGCGTCGGCGACGCAGATCGCGACATGCTGAAAACGCACGATCCCCGCGACCAGCGCGATGTAGGTTTCCTCGACCTCGGCCAGGCGCGCGGCCCAGTCGGTGCCGGCATGCGGCCAGGCGATCAAAATAGCGGATTGGGGTTCCCATTCTGCTGGAAGACGGAGGTTGTCGCTCATGCTGGATCGTCGCTCAAGTACTGCCCGGCCGAAGCCGGGCGATGAATCAATTTCTCGCATCGCGCCATGCGAGCGCTTGCGCGCAGGCGTTCGTCGCTACAAGCATCGGCTTGGCCGCTGCCGCCAGCGCTATGCCCTGACTTGGTGGGGGCGGCCGTTGTGGAGAACGTTGGCTGCGGGTGCGCGTCAACGGATCGCCGGTTTGGGGCCGATCTCGTTCGGGTCCACCTTGTTGGCGACCACGTCGACGACCTTTTGCTTCTCGAAGTACACGGTGAAAGCAGGGTAGACCCAGCGGTTGATGGTCGGCCACTGCCGCTTCTGGCCGCCACGTGGTTCCAGCGTCTGCTGCGGGGTGCCGTAGCGTGCCTGCACCTGGGCCATGCTCAGCCCGCGCGTCGGCATCGACGCGACAGGTTCCTGCTTGACCCGCTCCACAAGCAGGGTCTCGGCGTGGACGCCGCCCGCTAGGCCTAGGGCGGTCAGCAGCGGCAAAATGGACAGACTTTGCTTCATCACGTTTACTCCCCAGAGGACGAAGAACGATTACAGCAAACTTCGGCAACAAAAAACCGCCCGAAGGCGGCTTTCGTCCAAGACCGGCCATCGCTGCGCCAGGCGCGGCGATGCGAGCGGTCTTGCAATCAGCGCTGGCGCGCCTTGAAGCGGGGGTTGGTCTTGTTGATCACGAAGACCTTGCCGCGGCGGCGGACCACCTTGCAGTCGCGGTGACGGGCCTTCGCCGACTTCAGGGAGGAAAGGACTTTCATGGCACACCTCGGCGTAAACGTGTGGATTCGAAGGGAGGCGGCACGGACAAAGTCCATGCCGCTAGATGGGTAAGCCAACAATCATAGCCTGTTTTTCTTCATTGTTTCAACTGCTTGCGCCAGCCGGGTGGAGGTCGGCGTTACAATGCGCGGCCAACGCTCCGAGGAACCGCATGAACGAACCCGCTCCCGTCCTGACTCTCGATGGTCCATCCGGGGCCGGCAAAGGTACCGTCAGCCGCATCGTCGCCGCGCGACTTGGGTGGCATTACCTGGATTCGGGTGCGCTGTATCGGGCGGTCGGAGTCGCGGCCAGTTGGGCGCACCTGGACATCTCCGATGCTGCCGCGCTGGTGCGCTGTACCTTCGATACCCGTGTGGACTTCGAAGAGGTTGCCGGCCGTGGTTTGCGGGTTCTGGTCAATGGCGTTGACGCCACCGATGAGTTGCGTCTGGAAACCGCTGGCGCGGTGGCTTCGGCGATTGCCGCCATCCCGGAGGTGCGCTCGGCGCTGAAGCAGCGTCAGCGCGCATTTCGCCGCCCGCCTGGGCTGGTGGCCGATGGGCGCGACATGGGGACGGTGATTTTCCCCGATGCGCCCTGCAAGGTCTTCCTGACCGCCAGTGCCGAGGAACGCGCCCAGCGACGGCATAAGCAGTTGAAGGAAAAAGGGGTTTCCGTTATATTCAGTGACTTGCTGCGCGAGATCATGGCCCGCGACGCACGCGATGCCCAGCGCGCAGTGGCGCCGCTGAGGCCGGCAGACGATGCCGTCCTCCTCGATACCACCGGTATGGACATCGACCAGGTTGTGGGTCACGTCATGCAGTTGTTGTTGCACGTCTGAGCGGTGCGTAGGGTGGTGCGGTGGCAAGCGAGCCATCGGCGCCTTGCCCGTCGTTCGCAAGACCCGCAAGCGTCACGCGTTTCAAATCGTAGTTCCAAGGCTCCGCCGCGCAATCGTGCGTTGCGGTTTTTCCACTCCACACCCGGCCGCAGTTTGGGCCGACTAACCAGGGTGGGCAGTCGCCGTTTCCATCAAGAAACGCCCTGTCCGTGTGTCCACTAGAGTAATTTCAAATGACCGAATCTTTTGCCGAACTGTTCGAAGCCAGTCAAGCCAATCTGGCAAAGCTGAAGCCAGGCGCCATCGTCACCGGCACCGTCGTGGAAGTTCGCGGCGATGTGGTGGTGATCAACGCCGGCCTGAAGTCCGAAGGCATTGTGCCGATCGAGCAGTTCCGTAACGACGCTGGCGAGATCGACGTCGCCGAAGGCGACCTGGTCAAGGTCGCGCTCGACTCGCTCGAGAACGGCTTCGGCGAGACCGTGCTGTCGCGCGAGAAGGCCAAGCGCGCCATGGTGTGGGACGAGTTGGAAGAAGCGTTGGAAAAGAACGAAACCATCGTCGGCCGCATCAGTGGCAAGGTCAAGGGTGGTTTTACCGTGGATATCAAGGATGTCCGCGCGTTCCTGCCCGGTTCGCTGGTGGATGTGCGCCCAGTGCGCGACCCGGCCTACCTGGAAGGCAAGGAACTGGAATTCAAGCTGATCAAGCTCGACCGCAAGCGCAACAACGTCGTGGTTTCGCGTCGTGCCGTGGTCGAGAGCGAGCACTCGGAAGAGCGCGAGCAGCTAATGGATAAGTTGCAGGAGGGAACGATTCTGAAGGGTGTGGTCAAGAACCTGACCGACTACGGCGCGTTCGTGGATCTGGGCGGCATCGATGGCCTGCTGCACATCACCGACATGGCCTGGAAGCGTGTGCGTCATCCGTCCGAAGTGGTCAACGTCGGCGACGAGCTGGACGTGCGCGTACTCAAGTTCGACCGCGAGCGTAACCGCGTCAGCCTGGGTCTGAAGCAACTGGGCGAGGATCCGTGGGACAACATTGCCCGCCGTTATCCGGCCAATAGCCGCGTGTTCGGCAAGGTCTCCAACGTGACCGATTACGGCGCGTTCGTGGAGATCGAGCCGGGCGTGGAAGGTTTGGTGCACGTGTCGGAAATGGATTGGACCAACAAGAACGTCAACCCGTCCAAGGTCGTGCAGGTCGGTGACGAGGTCGAAGTGATGGTGCTGGACGTGGACGAAGAGCGTCGCCGCATCTCGCTGGGCATGAAGCAGGTCGCCGCCAATCCGTGGGAAACCTTCGCCGCTACCCACAAGAAGAACGACAAGGTGTCCGGCCAGATCAAGTCGATTACCGATTTCGGTATCTTTATCGGCCTGGATGGCGGCATCGACGGCCTCGTGCACCTGTCCGACATCAGCTGGAACACCACCGGCGAAGACATCGTGCGCAACTTCAAGAAGGGCGACACGCTGGAAGCCGTGGTGCTGGCAGTGGACCCGGAGCGCGAGCGCATCAGCCTGGGCGTCAAGCAGTTGGAGCAGGATCCGTTCGGTCAGTACATGGCGGCCAACCCGAAGGGCTCGAAGGTCGAGGGCGTTGTCCGCGAAGTGGATGCCAAGGGCGCCATGATCGATCTGGCCGATGGCATCGAAGGCTATGTCGCTGCACGCGATATCGCCAACGAGCGTGTCGACGACGCTAGCCAGCACCTGAAGGTCGGCGACAAGATCGAAGCCAAGTTCGTGGGCATGGATCGCAAGGGCCGCACCCTGCAACTGTCGATCAAGGCCAAGGACGATGCCGAAATGCGCGAAGTGCTGGAGGAATATCAGTCAGCATCTGGCGGCACCACACAATTGGGCGCGCTGTTGCGTGCGCAGTTGAACGGCAACAAGTCCGAGTAATCCGTCACACGCAGCGTTACTGGTACGGCCCGGTTATTCCGGGCCGTACTAGGTTTCGCCTCCATTGCACGAATCCGTATGACCAAATCCGAGCTGATCGAAATCCTGGCGCGCAAGCAGGTGCATTTGAAGTCGGATGACGTCGATCTGGCCGTGAAGTCGTTGTTGGAAATGATGGGCGGTGCCTTGTCAGGCGGCGACCGTATCGAAATCCGCGGTTTTGGTAGTTTTTCCCTGCATTACCGGCCGCCGCGCCTAGGTCGCAATCCCAAAACCGGCGAATCCGTTGCGCTTCCCGGCAAGCACGTGCCGCATTTCAAGCCCGGCAAGGAGTTGCGCGAGCGTGTCAGTGCCGTTGTTCCGATTGAGTCCGACGCGCTCTAGACCTTCATCCTGCGGTTGCTGCAATCCACGCCCGTTGGGCTAATCTGCTGTCTCCCGGCGCTGGAGTCCATCATGAAAATCGTCCGACTGCTGATATTGCTGGTGTTTCTAGTTGCCGGTCTGGTCGTCGGTTCGCTCAATTCGCAGCCGATCGTCATCAATTTCGGTGTTAGTGCGCTTGCCACCACTTCCGGCATCGCCATCATTGTGTCGCTGTTCGCTGGCGTGGTCATCGGTGCGGCATTGGTACTGGTCATGGTCGCGATCCCGCTGTACGCCAAGCTGCGCCGCGCCAACAAGGCCGCCAACGCCGTTGCTGCGCCGGTTTCCTCCCATCTTTAGACTGTAGACGGACGCTGATCTTCGATGGACTTTCTAACCGAATGGTTCTGGTTCTTCCTGTTTCTGCCGCTGGCGGCGCTGAGCGGCTGGGTCATTGGCCGTCGTGGCGGTCAGCGCCACGGCGATTCCCAGGTCAGCCGTCTGTCCAGCACGTATTTCCGTGGCTTGAACTACTTACTCAACGAGCAGCCCGACAAGGCAATCGAACTGTTTTTGCATATCGCCGAACTGGACAAGGAAACGTTCGAGACACAGGTCGCGCTCGGACACCTGTTCCGTCGCCGCGGCGAAGTGGACCGTGCGATCCGTCTGCATCAGGGATTGGTACAGCGGACTGACCTCAGTGACGCGCAACGCGTACAGGCGTTGCTGGCTCTGGGCGAGGACTATATGAAGTCCGGCCTATTGGACCGGGCCGAAACCGTGTTCAGCGAACTGGCGCAGATCGACCAGCGTGCCCCACAGGCGCTCAAGCACCTGATCAGCATCTACCAGGCCGAGCGCGACTGGGAAAAAGCCATCGACAATGCCACACGGTACGAAGAGGTGACCGGCGAGCCGATGGGCAAGTTGATTGCGCAGTTCGAATGCGAGCTGGCCGATCGCTGTCTCGTTTCCGGCAAGCAGGATCTGGCGCGCGCGGCGATCGCGCGGGCCTACCAGGCGGACGCCAAGTCGGTGCGTGCCGGCATTCTGGAGGGCCGCATCGATGTCGATGCCGGCAATAACGACGCTGCGATCCGCGCCTTCGAACGTGCGGCCCGCCACGATCCGGACTACTTGCCTGAGATCATGCCGGCATTGATGGAGTGCTACCGCCGAGGCAACGATCTTAGCGGCGCGCGTGCGTTCTTGTCGGAGATGACTGAACACTATCGCGGCATCGCTCCAGTGTTGGCGCTGACCCGCTTGATGGAATCGCAGGAGGGCGTTTCCGCTGCACGGACCTATCTGGGCCGTCAGCTCAAGGATCGGCCGTCGGTGCGTGGCGAGTCGGCCCTGATCGACCTGACTCTGGCCGAGGGTGCCGACTCCACCGCCACCCTGCAGGACCTCAAGCACATCACCGACCAGTTGCTGGTACGCAATCCCAGCTATCGCTGCACCCGCTGCGGGTTCGGTGCGCGGACTCACCACTGGCAATGCCCTAGCTGCAAGGAATGGGGGACGGTCAAGCCCCTGCTTAACTACGCGGTGGTGTAAGTGCAGGTCGCGGTAGGAACAATGCTCCTCGCACTGGCGGCGCTGAGTGCTGCCGGCACCTGGTTGTCGCGCCACTACGCGATCAAACGCAAGCTGATGGATGCACCCGGCGAGCGTCGCAGCCATACCGTGGCGACGCCGCGTGGCGGCGGGATAGCGATTGTGGTGGCGGTGTTGGTTGCCTGCGGCTGGGCAGGAGCGCACTGGCTGGCTCATGCCGGCGACGCGACTGTTTTTGCGGCAGGCCTGCTCCTGGTCGCGGGAATCGGTTGGTGGGACGACCACCGTCCACTGTCGGCCGCGTGGCGTTTGCTGGTGCATGTATTGGCGGCGAGTCTGCTTGCTGCACTTGTCTACAGGTCGAGCCAGTCGATGTTGCTGACAGGATTGACCTGGCTGGCAACGGTTTCTTTGATAAATATTTGGAATTTCATGGATGGCATCAATGGCTTGGCGACCAGTCAGGCGATACTGGTGGCGTTGGGGTTTGCCTGCCTGCTCCCCGTCTGGTCTCGTTGGCCCTGTTGGGTGCTGTTGGTGAGCTGCGCCGGCTTTTTGCCGTTCAACTATCCGCGAGCACGGATTTTCCTCGGCGACGTCGGCAGCGGTGCACTCGGCTACCTGATCGCCGGGCTATTCGCCTGGGGGAGCCTGGTCTCCGGGCATATACCCTGGTTATTCGCGATACCGCTCTCGGCATTCGCGATTGATGCCGGATGCACACTTTTTTCGCGCATGTTGGCTGGCGAACGTTGGTGGCAACCGCACGTGCAACATTTTTACCAGCGCTGGGTACACACTGGGAGGAGTCACACCACAGTTACCTTTGACCGCTCTCGGCATTCGCGATTGATGCCGGATGCACACTTTTTTCGCGCATGTTGGCTGGCGAACGTTGGTGGCAACCGCACGTGCAACATTTTTACCAGCGCTGGGTACACACTGGGAGGAGTCACACCACAGTTACCTTTGCATACGCTCTGTTCAGCATCCTGGCGATTACAATCGCTAGTCTAGGTTTAAGCCTGGAAACGGTGGGGCAAGCGAGTCTGGCGATCGCCTGGTTTTTTTCGGTAGCTGTGCTTTGGCTAGCTTTGCGTAAGGGAATACGCTGAACTCTCATGGATTACTGATGCTTTCCACTCGCGACCGAATCACCGAGCTGTTGCCCAAGATTTCCGTGGTTGTCCACGATCTTGTCATTGTCTGGATTTGCTGGCAGTTGTTGCATGCTTTGCGCTACACGATGCTGCCAGGCGAGCATCCACTACCGCTGTGGAATCTGAATACGGCAATTGTGCTGCTGGCGCAGGGCTTGGTGCTGTGGAAAGTGGGTTTGTACCGCGGTCTGTGGCGCTTCGCGAGCGTTCCCGATCTGCTGAATATCTTCAAAGCCAGCTTTTATGGGCTGATCGCCATCGTCCTGGGACTGGCATACAGCCGTTTTGACGCAATTCCACTGTCGGTGCTGATGGTCTATCCGTTCGCGCTGTCGGCGTTGTTGGGTGCGCCGCGCCTGCTTTACCGCGCGTGGAAGGATTATCAGATTGCGCACTCGGACGAGACGGCGCGACGTGTGCTGATCGTCGGCGCCGGGCGCGCTGCCGAGGCGTTGGTACGCGATTTGCGCCGTTCCGGTGCTTACCATCCGGTCGGCTTTGTGGATGACGCCGGGCATCTGCATGGAGCCAAGCTGCAGGGCTTGCCGATCCTTGGCCGTATCGACGAAGCTGGGGAGATCGCCAAGGAAACCGCGGCCAAGCTGTTGGTGATCGCAATCCCGTCGTTGGACGCCGTGGGCATGCAGCGGGTGGTTGCACTGTGCGAAAGCACCGGTCTGCCGTTCCGCACGGTGCCGCGCCTGGTCGATGTGCTTGAGGGCCACTACCTGCCTGGCGAACTGAAGGAAGTCGCGATCGAGGACCTGCTCGGGCGCAAGCCGGTGAAGCCTGACTGGAAATTGATCAAAGGCTGGCTCTCCGGGCGCACCGTCCTGGTGACAGGTGCCGGTGGTTCGATCGGCTCGGAACTGTGTCGGCAGTGCGCGCGTCATGGTGCGCGCAAGGTGCTGTTGCTGGAGATCGACGAATTGGCGTTGATCACCATCCATGCCGATCTGCGTCGCACCTTCCCTGATCTGGAAATCGACTGCGTTCTCGGCGACTGCGGCGATCCGGCGGTGATCCGTCACGCGATGCGCGTGGCCGAACCGGATGCGGTGTTCCATGCCGCCGCCTACAAGCAGGTGCCGTTGCTGGAGGGGCAGTTCCGCGAAGCGGTCCGCAACAATGTGCTGGCGACCGAGAATGTGGCGCGTGCCTGCGTCGCCGCCAATGTCTCGACCTTCGTGTTCATTTCCACCGACAAGGCCGTCAACCCGGTCAATGTCCTGGGCGCCTCCAAGCGCTATGCGGAAATGGTGTGCCAATCGCTGGACGACCAAGCGGTGGGGACGCGTTTCGTGACGGTGCGCTTCGGCAATGTGCTCGACTCGGCTGGCAGTGTGGTACCGCTATTCCGCGAGCAGATCCGCCAGGGCGGCCCGGTCACGGTGACCGATCCGCAGGTGACACGTTATTTCATGACCATTCCCGAGGCCTGTCAGTTGATCGTACAGGCGGCTGCCTCGGCCTCGCGGGGGGCGATCTACACCCTGGACATGGGCGAGCCGGTGCCGATTCGCTTGCTTGCCGAGCAGATGATCCGTTTGGCGGGCAAACAGCCCGGGCGCGATATCGCAATCCTCTACACTGGCCTACGTCCGGGCGAAAAACTGCACGAGACGCTCTTCTATTCCGACGAGGACTATCGTCCCACCTCGCATCCGAAGATTCTCGAGGCCGGTGTGCGCAGTTTTTCACGCGAAGACGTGTTGCGTGGCCTGCAGCAGTTGCGTGCCGCGGTCGCCGACTACGATAGCGAAACCATCGAACAGGTACTGCGCACGACCATGCCCGAATTCACGCCCTTGCGTCAGCAAGGCGCTCACGAGGGCTCGGCTACGATTGTTCCATTTCCCGCACGCGAGGCCAGAAGGCTCTGATGAGCAAGAGAATCCGCAAGGCAGTATTTCCGGTCGCAGGTCTGGGGACCCGCTTCCTTCCTGCCACCAAGACCGTCCCCAAAGAAATGCTGCCGATCATTGATCGGCCGTTGATTCAGTACGCTGTGGATGAGGCGATCGAGGCCGGATGCGATACGTTGATCTTCGTGACCAATCGCTATAAGCATGCGGTCGCGGATTATTTCGACAAGGCCTACGAACTGGAGCAGAAGCTCGAGCGGGCTGGCAAGCACGAACAGTTGGAGATGATCCGCCATGTGCTGCCCGATGGCGTGCGCGCGATCTTCGTCACCCAGGCAGAAGCCTTGGGCCTGGGCCATGCGGTCCTGTGCGCCAAGTCGGTCGTCGGTGATGAACCATTTGCGGTGCTGTTGCCGGATGATCTGATCTGGAACCGAGGTGACGGCGCGCTCAAGCAGATGGCCGATCTCAACGCTGCCAGTGGTGCAAGCGTGATCGCCGTGGAGGACGTGCCGCACGAGAACACCGCCAGCTATGGCATCGTGGCAACGGATGTGTTCGATGGCCGCAAGGGCCGTATCAAACAGATCGTAGAAAAGCCCAAGCCGGCAGACGCGCCGAGCGATCTGGCAGTGGTCGGGCGTTACGTACTCAGCCCGAAGATCTTTGAACTGTTGGAAGGCACAGGGACTGGTGCCGGTGGCGAGATCCAGCTCACCGACGCGATCGCGACGTTGTTGAAGAGCGAACAAGTGGACGCCTATCGTTTCGAAGGGACCCGTTTCGATTGTGGTACTCATCTGGGTCTGGTCGAAGCGACTATCCGTTTCGCTTTGGAACACCGCCAGCTATGGCATCGTGGCAACGGATGTGTTCGATGGCCGCAAGGGCCGTATCAAACAGATCGTAGAAAAGCCCAAGCCGGCAGACGCGCCGAGCGATCTGGCAGTGGTCGGGCGTTACGTACTCAGCCCGAAGATCTTTGAACTGTTGGAAGGCACAGGGACTGGTGCCGGTGGCGAGATCCAGCTCACCGACGCGATCGCGACGTTGTTGAAGAGCGAACAAGTGGACGCCTATCGTTTCGAAGGGACCCGTTTCGATTGTGGTACTCATCTGGGTCTGGTCGAAGCGACTATCCGTTTCGCTTTGGAAAACAAGAAGCTTGCCAAGCCGGCGCGCGAGAAACTCACTCAGATGCTGGCGGAAGACTAAGCCGGGTTCAGCGCTCCCTCCAGCTAACGCATCATGCGTGGAGTCGAGACGCCGTCATGTTTTTCATGGAAATAAAAAGCAGCCGCGAGGCTGCTTTTTATCTTCTGGAGCTGCTGACCGCAGCCATTGAGCGAACGTTCCAGGCGCAGACAAGCAAGCTGCAAGCGCGCAGGCAATGTGACTTGACCATGCGTCGATGCAGCATGGATACCTCTTCAGGCCCATGATGCGCTGGTCCCCATCACGGATGGATCACAGTGCCTTGATGATGCCTGCAGCGCCCATGCCGGTGCCGATGCACATGGTGACCATGCCGTATTTTTGCTGATGTCGGCGCAGTCCATGCACGAGGGTGGCGGTGCGAATGGCCCCGGTGGCACCGAGTGGATGACCCAACGCAATCGCGCCGCCCAGTGGATTGACCTTGGAGGGGTCCAGGTCACTGTCGCGTATCACTGCCAGCGCTTGCGCGGCGAAGGCCTCGTTGAGTTCGATCCAGTCCAGTTGTTCCTTGCGCAGGCCAGCCTGCTTGAGGGCTTTCGGAATCGCCTCGATCGGGCCGATCCCCATCACTTCCGGGCGCACGCCCGCGACCGCGAAACTCACGAAACGTGCCAGCGGCGTCAGCCCGTAGTCCTTGATCGCCTGCTCCGAAGCCAGTAGCAGCGCACCGGCGCCATCGCTCATCTGCGAGGAGTTGCCGGCCGTGACGCTGCCGCCGAATTGGCCGTTGCGGAACACCGGGCGCAGTTTGGCCAGTCCCTCCAGCGAGCTATCCGGGCGCGGACCTTCGTCGGTGTCCACGCGCGTGTTGCGCAGCGCGATGACGTTGCCAGCCAGATCGGGTTGGTGCGAGACGATGTCGTAAGGCGTGATCTCCTCGCGAAACGTGCGCTGGTCCCCATCACGGATGGATCACAGTGCCTTGATGATGCCTGCAGCGCCCATGCCGGTGCCGATGCACATGGTGACCATGCCGTATTTTTGCTGATGTCGGCGCAGTCCATGCACGAGGGTGGCGGTGCGAATGGCCCCGGTGGCACCGAGTGGATGACCCAACGCAATCGCGCCGCCCAGTGGATTGACCTTGGAGGGGTCCAGGTCACTGTCGCGTATCACTGCCAGCGCTTGCGCGGCGAAGGCCTCGTTGAGTTCGATCCAGTCCAGTTGTTCCTTGCGCAGGCCAGCCTGCTTGAGGGCTTTCGGAATCGCCTCGATCGGGCCGATCCCCATCACTTCCGGGCGCACGCCCGCGACCGCGAAACTCACGAAACGTGCCAGCGGCGTCAGCCCGTAGTCCTTGATCGCCTGCTCCGAAGCCAGTAGCAGCGCACCGGCGCCATCGCTCATCTGCGAGGAGTTGCCGGCCGTGACGCTGCCGCCGAATTGGCCGTTGCGGAACACCGGGCGCAGTTTGGCCAGTCCCTCCAGCGAGCTATCCGGGCGCGGACCTTCGTCGGTGTCCACGCGCGTGTTGCGCAGCGCGATGACGTTGCCAGCCAGATCGGGTTGGTGCGAGACGATGTCGTAAGGCGTGATCTCCTCGCGAAACGCGCCCGCGGCGATCGCCGCGATGGCTTTCTGGTGCGAGGCGAGGGCGAAGGCGTCCTGATCCTCGCGTGACACTTTCCATTCTTCTGCCACCTTTTCGGCGGTGATGCCCATGCCGTAGGCGATGGCGATGTGGTCCTCGACAAATACCTGTGGCGACAGGGCGACCTTGTTGCCCATCATCGGTACCATCGACATCGATTCGGTGCCGCCGGCCAGTATCAGATCGGCGTTGCCCAAGCGAATCTGGTCGGCGGCCAGCGCTACCGCCTGGAGGCCAGAGGAACAGAAACGGTTGATGGTCTGCCCGGCGACCGAGTTCGGCAGGCCGGCCAGTAATACGCCGATGCGCGCCACGTTCATGCCTTGCTCGCCTTCGGGCATGGCGCAGCCGATGATCGCGTCGTCGATGCGTGCGGGGTCGATGCCCGGCGCCTGCGCGACCACCGCGCGTAGCACGTGCGCCAGCATGTCGTCCGGACGCGTGTTGCGGAACATGCCCTTGGGCGCCTTGCCGACTGGGGTGCGGGTGGCGGCGACGATGTAAGCGTCTTGGATCTGTCTGGTCATTGGCGGAGTTCTCGAATGACGGGGAGTGTGGGTGTCGGGTCCGTGACCTGAGATTCGGTGCCGGCTTCAATCAATTCCGCAACGGCTTGCCCGTCTTGAGCATGTGGTCGATACGTGCCTGGGTTTTCTCCTGTTGTGCCAGTTCGACGAAGTGCTTGCGTTCGAGCGTGAGCAGCCATTGCTCGTCCACCAGCGCACCGCGATCGACCTCGCCGCCGCACAATACGGTGGCGATGCGGGTTGCGATCTCGTTGTCGTATTCGCTGATGAAGCGGCCTTCCAGCATGTTGACCAGCAACATCTTGAAGGTGGCGATGCCGACGTCGCCGGCGACCTGGATGCGTCGCGCCGGCAACGGTGGGCGGTAGCCGCCTTCGGCCAGGGCGCGGGCTTGCGCCTTGGCGATGTACAGCAACTCGTCGCTGTTGAATACAACCTTGTCGGTCCCGCGCAGCAGGCCAAGTTCCTTGGCGTTGACGGCCGAGGTCGAGACCTTGGCCATGGCGACGGTTTCGAAGGTTTTCTTCAGTTCGGCGAATACGTCGCCTCCGGTGGCTGCCGCCGTTTGCGAGGCGCGCAGCGCGATCTCCTTCAGGCCGCCGCCGGCCGGCAGCAGGCCCACGCCAGCCTCGACCAGGCCGATGTAGCTTTCCAGTGTGGCCACGGTCTTGGCGCTGTGCATCTGGAACTCGCAGCCGCCGCCCAAGGCTAGTCCGCGCACTGCCGCAACCACGGGCACCAGCGCGTACTTCAGGCACTGACTGGTGGCCTGGAAATTGGCGACCATGGCTTCGAACGCGTCGAGCTTGCCGGCCTGCAGCAGGCCCAGGGCGCCCGCCAGGTCGGCACCGGCGGAGAAGGGCTCCTTGTGTTGCCACAACACCATGGCCTTGAAGTCTTTCTCTGCGCGACGAACGGCCTCCTGCAGGCCGTCCAGTACTTGGTCGGAAACGGTGTTCATCTTGGTCTTGAAACTGACCACGGCGATGTCGTCGCCGTCGTGCCACAGGCGCAGGCCGTCGTTCTCGAACACGGTTTCGCCTTGCGGGAACGTCTCGCCCAGCAGCACATCGGGGAAACGCTGGCGCTTGTACACCGGCAGTGCCGAGCGCGGCAGTTTGGTATCGCGTGCGGGGCTGTAGGATCCCTCGGCGGCATGCACGCCGTCGCGGCCATCGAACACCCAGTTCGGCAGTGGCGCGCTGCTCATGCTCTTGCCGCTGGCGATGTCTTCGGCGATCCACTGCGCGATCTGCTTCCAGCCAGCCGCCTGCCAGCTCTCGAACGGCCCCAGCGTCCAGCCGTAGCCCCAGCGCATTGCCAGATCCACGTCGCGCGCGGTCTGCGCGATGTCGTCCAGGTGATAGGCGCTGTAGTGGAACAGATCGCGAAAGGTTGCCCACAGAAGCTGCGCCTGCGCATGCGGGCTTTCACGCAGCTTGGCGAACTTTTCCGCAGGATGCTTGATCTTCAAGATCTCGACCACGTCCGCCGTGGCGCCGCGCTGGGCCGGGCGATAGTCCTGTTTTTGCAGGTCCAACACCACGATGTCCTTGCCGAGCTTACGGAACAGGCCTGCGCCGGTCTTCTGACCAAGCGCGCCTTTGCCGATCAGGGCCTCCAGCCACTTCGGCGTTTTGAAGAACGCGTGCCAAGGATCCTGCGGCAAGGTGTCTGCCATGGTCTTGACCACATGTGCAATGGTGTCCAGGCCGACCACGTCGCAGGTGCGGTATGTGGCCGACTTGGGACGACCGATCAACGGGCCGGTCAAGCCGTCCACCTCGTCCAAGCCCAGGCCGAATTGCTCGGTGTGGTGGATCGTGGACAGGATCGAGAACACGCCGATGCGGTTGCCGATGAAATTCGGAGTGTCCTTGGCGTAGACCACTCCCTTGCCCAGGGTGGTGGTCAGGAAGGTCTCCAGGTCTTGCAGCAACGCCGCGTCGGTGTGCTTGGCCGGAATCAGCTCGGCCAGGTGCATGTAACGTGGCGGATTGAAGAAGTGCACGCCGCAGAAGCGGGGGCGCAATTGCGCCGGCAACACCTCCGATAGCGCGTTGATGCCAAGGCCGGATGTGTTGGAGGCGAGTACGGCATGCTCGGCCACGAACGGCGCGATCTTCTTATACAGATCCTGCTTCCAGTCCATGCGCTCGGCGATGGCCTCGATGAGCAGGTCGCAGCCGCGCAGTTGTTCCAGGCCCGTATCGTAGTTGGCCGATGCGATGGACTCGGCCAGGATAGGGCTGGCCAGCGGCGCAGGACTCAACTTGGTCAGGTTGGCGATGGCCTTGAGGACGATGCCATCGGGATGGCCGTCCTTGGCAGCAAGGTCGAACAGCACGGTGTCGACGCCAGCGTTGGTCAGGTGCGCAGCGATCTGTGCGCCCATCACGCCCGCGCCCAGGACGGCGGCGCGGCGGACTAGCAGGGGGGTGGACATAGCGATCAGCCTCTGTGGGTCAGGGTGTGCGGGAGCGAATGTGCGCAGTGGGCAAGGAAACCCGCTTCGGCGAAACGGATGAGTTCGCTTGCGGCGTGGGCGCGGTGCGCGCTTTCGCTGACACCGGCGGGACGCTTGATCAGGCCGAAATCGGCCATGGCGTAGGTCAGAGCACCGGCCAGGAAATCCAGGCGCCAGTAGAGCTCCTGTTTGCTCAACCCGGGCACGCAGGCCGCGATCGCCTTGGCGAATTCGCGTAGCACGTGGCCGTAGTGGTCGGACAGGAACTGGCGCAGGCTGTCGTTGTTCTCGGCATAGGCGCGGGCGATCACCCGGACGAAGGCACCACCGCTCTGGTGTTCCTGCGCCATTGCCAGTGCTGGTTCCACGAAGGCGGCAAGCACCGGGCCGAGTTCACCGGGATGCTCACGCTTGGCGGTTTCCAGTTGGGTCATGCGCGCGGAGGTCATTTCGTCCATCCGCCTGCGGAACACCTCGTTGACCAGGTTTTCCTTGGAGCCGAAGTGGTAATTCACCGCCGCGATATTGACGTCGGCTTGGCTGGTGACTTGTCGTAGCGAGGTGCCGGAGAAGCCATGCTGGGCGAACAGTTCCTCGGCCGCGCTGAGGATGCGAGCCTTGGTCGAGAAATGCACCTGTTTTGTCATGTGATCGCCAAAATCAATCAAACGATTGTTTGATTCTAGGCTGGGTCGCTGGGTCCGTCATGCTGCTTTGCAGCACAATTCAGCCGCAGCCGTGCAAAGCACGTCGCAATTGGATAGAATCGTCCATCTGAATCCTGGCTAAGCCCGCGTTTTGGCACGGGTTTTTTAATCTTAACTTCGGGTCGAGAGTGACCCACCCAACGGAGAACGTCCCATGGCGCTGGAGCGCACCCTGTCTATCATCAAGCCCGACGCCGTCGCCAAGAATGTCATCGGCGAGATTTATTCCCGCTTCGAGAAGGCTGGCTTGAAGGTCGTTGCCGCCAAGTACAAGCAACTCTCGCGCCTGGAAGCCGAAGGCTTCTACGCTGTGCACCGTGAGCGTCCGTTCTTCAATGCGCTGGTCGAGTTCATGATTTCCGGTCCGGTGATGATCCAGGTACTGGAGGGCGAAAACGCCGTGATTGCACATCGCGAACTGCTTGGCGCCACCAATCCGAAGGACGCGGCTCCGGGCACAATTCGCGCAGACTTCGCCGATTCGATCGACGCCAATGCCGCGCATGGTTCAGATTCGGTCGAAAATGCCGTCAATGAAGTGGCTTATTTCTTTGCTGCCACCGAAGTGGTGTCGCGCTGACTCGAGGTCCGTCGTGAACGAGGTCGTCCATCCTCCGTTGGTGCTTGCCGATCCGCTTCGCAGCGGCGCGGCAGCCAAACAGAATCTGCTCGACCTTGATCGCGAGGGCCTGGAGCGTTTCTTCGCCGAAACCCTCGGCGAAGCACGCTATCGTGCCCATCAGGTGATGAAGTGGATCCACCACCGCTACGTCACCGATTTTGAGCAAATGACCGATCTCGGCAAGGCGCTGCGAGCCAAGTTGCAGCAACATGCCGAGGTCGTCGTCCCCAACGTGGTGTTCGACAAGCCTTCTGCAGACGGTACCCACAAATGGCTGTTGGCCATGGGAGTGGATGGTAAGAATGCCATCGAGACCGTCTATATCCCCGACAAGGGCCGCGGCACCTTGTGCGTGTCCTCGCAGGTCGGTTGCGGGTTGAATTGCAGTTTCTGTTCCACCGCGACCCAGGGCTTCAATCGCAACCTGTCCACTGCCGAGATCGTCGGCCAGGTGTGGGTGGCGGCGCGGCATCTGGGTAACGTGCCGCACCAGCAGCGCCGTCTCACCAACGTGGTGATGATGGGCATGGGCGAGCCGCTGATGAATTTCGATAATGTCGTGCGTGCGATGAGCATCATGCGCGACGATTTGGGTTACGGCCTTGCCAATAAGCGCGTGACCCTGTCGACCTCGGGATTGGTGCCGCAAATTGATCGTTTATCCGGCGAGAGCGACGTTTCTTTGGCCGTCTCGCTGCATGCGCCGAACGACGCGTTGCGCGAAACGCTGGTGCCGCTCAACAAGAAGTATCCGATCGCCGAATTGATGGCGGCTTGCGCACGCTATCTGCGAGCCAACAAGCGTCGTGAATCGGTGACTTTCGAGTACACCCTGATGAAGGGAATCAATGACCAGCCCGAGCACGCGCGACAATTGGCGCGGCTGATGCGCCAGTTCGATAACGCGGTGCAGGCCGCCAACGCAGGCAAGGTCAATCTGATTCCGTTCAATCCGTTCCCGGGCACACGCTACGCGCGCTCCGGCGAAACCGAGATTCGCGCGTTCCAGAAGATATTGCTGGATGCGCAGGTATTGACGATGGTGCGGCGCACGCGCGGCGATGATATCGATGCGGCGTGCGGGCAACTCAAGGGGCAGGTCATGGACCGGACCCGTCGCCATGCCCAGTTCCAGCGCGAACTGCAGACGCGGGCGGAGCAGGATGCGACAACCTAGCCGCCATTTGACCATCGCCGTGATCCTGACGGCGCTGCTGGCGCTGCCGGGTTGTAACTGGCTTGCCGCCAAGTCCGGCAAATTACGTACCGTCGAGCAGGTGCAGCCGGATCACCACTTCCACGACAGCCAGGCAGTCAAGTCGCGCTTCGCGCTGGAGGAGCAACTTGGGTTGGCGGTGAACCGGCTCGGTTCCGGCGATCTGGATGACGCCGAAAAGTACGCCAACAAAGCGCTGACGTTGGATGCCAACTCTGTGCAAGCGCACACATTGCTAGCGGTGATCGCGGATCGTCGCGACGCACATGCTGTTGCCGGCGAGCATTACCGTCAGGCTGCCGAACTGGCTCCGGATAGCGGCGAAACCTTGAATAATTACGGTGCTTGGCTATGCGCGAATGGCGCGGCGGCTGAATCGCTGGTCTGGTTCGACCGCGCACTGGCGGTGCCGGATTACCCCTCGCCGGCGTCGGCACTGGCAAATGCCGGTGGCTGTGCATTGCAGGTCGGGCAGCGCGAGCGCGGCCTGCGCGATCTGCGCAAGGCACTTGCAATGGAGCCGAATAATCCCTATGCCTTGGAGGCAATGGCGCGAGAGGAGCTTGCACAGGGGCACTTTTTCGAGGCGCGCGCGTTCGCAGAACGGCGTATTGCCGCTGCGCCTGCTAATTCTTCCGTGCTACAACTCGCCGTGAAAATTGAGCAAGGGCTGGGGGACAAGGCTGCCTCCAGTCGTTACCGACAGAGGTTGCGTAAGGAGTTTCCCAATGCTGCGACCACGATATCTGGGAATAATCCATAGTGAGCAATGATTCAAATCCTAACGTTTTCAGTTGTGCCAAAGGCTGCGGGCAACAACTCCGCGATGCACGCGAGGCGGCGGGGCTGAGCATCGAGGAGGTTGGCAGCACTCTACGTATGCCCATGCATGTCATACAGTCGCTCGAATCGGAAGAGTGGGAGCGCCTCGGTGCCCCGGTCTTCGTGCGAGGTCAGTTGCGCAGCTATGCGCGTCTGCTTGGCGTGGATCTCGATCCGCTGTTGCAGGCCGCACAGATTGCGCCCGTACAACCGGTCGATTTGATCAGTCATACGCATACACGACCGCTACGGCGTATCTTCGAGAGCGCTACCCGGCGGATGGTGTACGTGGTGATCACCGCTGGCCTGGCGATACCTGTCTGGTATGCCACACGCAGCCATTTTGCCGAAGATGGCCCAAACACCGCTTCGCTCGATGTGGTGCCCAGCGGGCCAATTGACGTGGAGACGCCTGGCTTGTCATCTGTCGCCAAGGAGCGTGCGGCTCCGGCGGCAGCCGAGGCGATCAATCATTCGGCACCGAGCGCGACCCCTTACATCGCTTCACTGACCCCTCTGCCGCATGAGGAGCAAACCGAAAAGGGTGGGCTGACCTTGTCGTTTCAGGGTGACAGTTGGATGCAGGTCAGTGCGCCTGACGGCAGGTTGGTCGAAAAGGCCATGCTCAAGTCTGGTGAGAACCGTACCTACGCGCCAGGTCAAGTCGGGCGTGTCGTTTTGGGTAATGCCTCGGTGGTTCAGGTTCAGCAATCCGGTAGTACGGTGGATCTGACTCCCTACAGACGCGCGAATGTGGCGCGCTTTGCGGTATCCTCTGACGGTTCCGTGGTGCCTGCCTCCGAGTGACGGTAGCGCGGTTTCCTCCTTCCACATTCCATGTCCTGCCGTAGCGGTGGGGCGAGAGTACGCATGGCGATCGACGACCTGCTCGACGAGCACGAACAAAGCGAACGCGTTCGCACTTGGCTCAGAAAAAATGGCGCTGGCCTGATCGGTGGCATCCTACTGGGCCTTGGCGCAATCATGGGCTGGCAATTGTGGGCCAAGCACCGGTCCGAGAATTTGGCCCAGGCCAATTCGCGTTACGAGGCGCTGCTCAAGAGCATCGAGACCAAGCAACTTGACAAGGCCGCTAAGGACCTTGCGCAGTTGCAGCAGGGCTCGTCCGATATGTATGTCGTATTGGCTGGGCTACGTCTGGCCAAGGCGCAGGTCGATGCGGACAAGAACGACGCGGCGCTGGCAACGCTACGCGCACTCAAAGCCGATGCCGAGATGAAGCCACTGGTGGATCAGCGTATGGCTTCTCTATTGCTTCAGGCCCATAAGCCCGCAGATGCGCTCAAGCTGCTCGCTTTGGCCGACGATACACGTAGCCTCGAAATTCGCGGCGATGCGTTGGTTGCACAAGGCAAGCTTGATGCGGCGCGCGATGCTTACGTCAAGTCGCTGGCTGGGCTGGATGTGGCGGCGCCGCAGCGGAGTTTGCTGGAAATAAAATTGATGGATGCGGGCGGCAGCGTGCCGAATGCAGCGGAGCCGATCTGATGAAGGTAGTTATGTTCAAGCGCGTCGCGCTCGTTGCGCTGCTGGGGTTGACGCTGTCTGGCTGCAGCACGGTCAAAGGGTGGTTCGCTGGTAAGGACTCCGCCGCCAAGAAAGCCGCCGAGCCAGCCGAATTGGTCGATTTCAACCCGACTGTCAAAGTCGTCAAACTTTGGTCCACCGATGTCGGTAAAGGCGAGCGTCGGATCGGCGTGCGCCAGCATCCGGTTGTAGCCGATGGCAAGGTGTATGTCGCTGCCGCCTCCGGCACGGTGTACGCGTTGGACTTGCAAACCGGCAAGTCGCTATGGGAATACGACGCCAAGAAGGCGCGCAAGGAACAACAGTCGCAGGTCGCAGAGCAGCAGCCGAAGAGCCAGGTAGAGAGCGAATCCGGCAAAAACCTGTCCAAGGAGGAGCGTGCGGCCTACAAACAGCGTTTGCGCAATGAGAAGCAACAGGCCAAGGAACGCAAGCGTTTGGAGAAGCATCGTCCGCTGCCGCGCTTTGCTGGTGGTCCGGGCGTGGGCGACGGTCTGGTGGTCGTCGGTGGCCTGAACGGCGAAGTGCTCGCACTCGATGCCACGAACGGTAACGAGAAGTGGCACGCCAAGGTACACAACGAAGTGATCGCCGCACCCGTGATTGCACAAAATACGGTATTCGTGCGCAGCAACGACGGCCGCACCACCGCCTTCGATGCCGCGACCGGCCAGCAGCGTTGGTTCAACGCGCAGGAACTGCCGAGTCTGACTGTACGCGGCAATGCACCGGTGGTAGCGGGCCCAGGTGTGCTGTTCATCGGTAACGACGACGGCACCCTGAGTGCCTTGGCGATGCAGGATGGCCGCGTGCTGTGGCAGCAGACCATCGCTGTGCCGGAAGGTCGGACCGAGCTCGAGCGCATGTCCGATGTGGATGGTGCGCCGGTAATCGATGGCACAACGCTCTATGCGACCAGCTTCAAGAACCATACTGTGGCGCTCGAAGGCCCAAGCGGTCGCCCACTGTGGGATCGCGATCATGGCGGTGCCGGCGGTGTAGGTGTGAGCTCCGGTAGCGTGGTGGTGGCCGACAATGCCGGCACCGTGTGGGCGCTGGACAAGGCATCCGGGTCGGCGATGTGGTCGCAACCGGCGCTGGCGCGCCGTTCGCTGACCGGCGCAGCAATTCATGGAGATTATGCGGTTGTCGGCGACTACAAGGGCTATCTGCATTGGCTCAAGCTCGACAACGGCGAGTTCGCCGCGCGCGAGCGGGTGGGGCGCAAGCCGCTGGTGGCGCAACCGGTGGTTGCCGATGGCATCTTGCTCATACAAAACACGAAAGGCGACCTGACCGCGTTCCGGTTGGGTCAATAAGAAGGGAAGGACGTCGCCATGCTGCCGCTGGTCGCCCTGGTTGGACGGCCGAATGTCGGCAAGTCCACGTTGTTCAACGCGCTGACGCGCAGTCGCGACGCGCTGGTCCACGACCAGCCGGGCGTGACCCGCGACCGTCATTACGGCGTGTGTCGACTGCAGCCGGAGACGCCGTTCGTGATCGTCGATACCGGCGGTATTTCCGGTGAAGAGGAGGGGCTGGCTGGTGCTACGGCCAGTCAGGCGCGTGCCGCCGCTGGCGAGGCCGATCTTGTGCTGTTCGTGGTCGATGGCCGCGAAGGCGCGTCCTCGCTGGACGATGAGATCCTGTCCTGGTTGCGCAAGCTGGCGCGGCCGACGCTGTTGCTCATCAACAAGATCGACGGCACCGATGAAGACCAGGTCCGTGCCGAGTTCGCGCGCTACGGCCTGGGCGAGGCGATTGCGGTATCCGCCGCGCATCGCCAGGGCATCGACGACCTGCTTGATGATGTACTGGCACGATTGCCGGAAGAGGGCGCTGTCGAAACCCTGGATACCGACCCCGCGCGCATGCGCATTGCCTTCGTCGGTCGCCCCAATGTTGGCAAATCGACCCTGGTGAATCGCTTGCTGGGTGAGGAGCGCATGATCGCTTCCGACGTGCCTGGGACCACCCGCGATTCGATTGCGGTGGACCTGGAGCGCGACGGCCGTCTTTACCGCTTGATCGACACCGCTGGCCTGCGTCGCCGTGGCCGGGTCGAAGAAGCCGTGGAAAAGTTCAGCGTGTTCAAGACGCTGCAGGCGATCGAGCAATGCGAGGTGGCGGTGCTTCTGCTCGACGCCAGCGAAGGCGTCACCGATCAGGACGCCAGCGTGCTGGGCGCGATCCTGGATGCAGGCCGTGCCCTGGTGGTGGCGGTGAACAAGTGGGACGGACTGACCGACTACCAGCGAGAACAGGCCGAGGCATTGCTGTCGCGCAAGTTGGGTTTTGTGCCCTGGGCCGAAGCCGTGCGTATTTCGGCCAAGCACGGGTCTGGCTTGCGCGAACTATTTCGCGCCATTCATAACGCCCATGCCTCGGCAGTGCGCGAGTTCAGCACCAGCGAAGTCAATCAGGCGCTGGAAGTGGCTTACGAGAGCAATCCACCGCCGAGTATTCGCGGCCATGTCTCCAAGCTGCGCTACGTCCATCCGGGCGGCAGCAATCCGCCGACCTTCATCGTGCACGGCACCCGTTTGAAGGTCCTGCCGGAGTCGTACAAACGCTATCTGGAAAACTTCTTCCGCAAGCGTTTCAAGCTGGTTGGCACGCCGGTGCGTTTCATGTTCCGCGAAGGCGCCAATCCCTACGAAGGCAAGAAAAACGTGCTCACCGAACGCCAGATCGCCAAGAAGCGGCGTTTGATGAAGCACGTGCGCGGCAAGTAGCCGCGCATGGACCCGCAGCGTGCGATCACCCTCGGCATCTTGGCCGGTGGTCGCGCGCAACGCTTGGGTGGTCTCGATAAAGCCTGGCTGCAGCACGACGGCCAGCCGTTGGTGCAGCGTCTTGCGCAGATGCTCGCGCTGAGCGTGGCAACGGTGCTGGTCAGTGCCAATCGCGATCTATCGCGTTACGCGGCCATCGGGTTGCGGGCGGTGCCGGACCGGATCCACGCACCAGCCCAGGCACCGCGTTCGCTGGGTCCGATCGCCGGCGTAGACGCTTTGGCGGCTGCCTGCGCCACGCCCTGGCTGCTGACCGTGCCGGTGGATGCGTGCCAGTTGCCACCGGCATTGCCGGCGCTGTTGGCCGCAGTGGGCGCGGCCGGCGATGGCGCCTGGCTCGAGGATGCGGCTGGAGTGCAGCCGTTGGTGGCCTTGTATCGACTCGCCGCATTGCGTCCCGCATTGGACGCCGCCCTGGCGGCGGCGGCCTATGCGCCGTGGCGACTACAACAGCGTTTGAACATGGTCCCGTTGCGCTTGCCCGATCTTGTCCTCGGCAATCTCAACACGCCCCAGGATTTATCCGTAGCGGGTATCCTGCCGATGCCATGACCGAGATCAAGACCGAATCTGCCACCCGAATCGCATACGCGGACGCGTTGGCCATCGTCGTTGCCGCCGCACGCACGCGTCCGCTCAATGCCGAACGGCTCGCGTTGCAACGTACCGATGGTCGTATCCTGTTGGAGCCGCTGGAGGCGCAGATCGATTTGCCGCCGTTCGCCAATAGCGCGATGGATGGGTTCGCACTGCGCCATGCGGACCTGACACCCGACGCACCCAATGCCCTGCGCCTTGTTGGCGAGCAGTTCGCTGGCACCGACCGGCAACAGGCAATCGCTGCCGGCCAATGCCTGCGCGTGACCACCGGCGCGCCGCTGCCGCTGGGGGCGGATACGGTGCTCATCAAGGAAAACGCGGTCGAGCATGACGGATGCGTGGAGTTCACGCAGATGCCTGCCCGTGGCGCGCATGTGCGGGCTCAGGGCGAGGATGTGCGTGCGGGCGAGCGTGTGCTTGAGCCTGGCATGCTGCTGACGCCCTCGCGCATCGGCCTGGCTGCGGCACTGGGTGTGTCCCAGCTCTCCGTCGCGGCGCGACCGACTGTGGCGGTGTTTGCCACCGGCGACGAATTGGTCGAGCCAGGCATGCCGTTGCAGCCCGGACAGATCTATAACAGCAATCGCGACATGTTGATGGCGCAATTGCGCCTGCTCGGCCTGGCACCCACCGCCTGGCCAACGTTGCCGGACGATCCGCTATGTATCCAGGCCATGCTGGCCGACGCGGCGTCGGCGTTCGACGTGGTACTGACCTGCGGTGGCGTGTCCGCTGGCGAAAAGGACTATCTGCCCCGGTTGCTGGCCGAGCGCGGTCGCGTCCATTTCTGGAAGGTACGCATGCGCCCGGGCATGCCAGTGTTGTTTGGTGAATGGGATCATGCCTTGTTCCTTGGCTTGCCCGGCAATCCGGTCTCGGTGCTGGCGACGTTTTTGGCGATTGGCCGACCATTGCTGGACGCCCTACAGCGACGAGCCGAGCCCCACCGTGCCTGGCGCGCACGACTTGCAACCGCGTGGGACAAGCGTCACGACCGACTGGAGTTCCTGCGTGGGCGTATGCGCTGTGACGCATACGGACAACTGTGGGTGGAGCCGAATCCGGCCGATGGCTCGCATCGGTTGCGCGGCGCGGCCGACAGCGATGTGCTGCTGCGCCTGGAAGAAGGCGAGCGTCGTTTCGAGGCTGGCGAGGTGGTCGAGGTGGTGCCTTACTGAGCATTGCAGCCACTGCATCGGCGATACGGTTTACGTCGATAATGTCCTCATGAGCATTCGAGAACTGACGCCGCGACAGGCCCATGCACGCGTTGCGCAGGGCGCGCGGCTGATCGATATCCGCGAGGAACACGAGCGTGCCTCGGGCATGGCCGAAGGTGCCCTTGGTGTGGCCCGTGCGCAGTTGCAGGCCGATCCGGCCGCCTATGTCGATAGAAGCGCCGAGATCCTGCTGATCTGTCAAAGCGGCAGACGTTCGCAGGAAACCGCGGCGTTCCTGCAACAGCTTGGCTATTCCCAGGTCGCCTCGGTGTTGGGCGGCACCACTGGCTGGCAGCGCGAAGGCTTGCCGCTGCAACGTCCGGCGCTCGCGCCGGAGCAGCAGGACTTCCTGGAGCGCTATGCGCGCCACCTGTGCCTACCCGAGGTCGGCATCGACGGCCAGCGGCGGCTACAGGTTGCACGGGTGCTGCTGGTCGGTGCCGGTGGGCTGGGCTCTCCGGCCGGTGTCTATCTGGCCGCGGCCGGCGTTGGGCACCTGCGCATCGCCGACGATGACGTGGTCGAGCGCAGCAATCTGCAGCGCCAAATCCTGCATAGCGACGCGCAGATCGGGCAACCCAAAGTGGACTCGGCGGCAACGGCGTTGGCCGCGCTGAACCCGGCTGTGCAGGTGGAGGCGGTGCGGGAGCGGGTCACGGCGGACAACGTCGAACGCCTGTTGCAGGAGGTGGACGTGGTGCTGGATGGCTCGGACAATTTTCCCGCACGCTACCTGCTCAACGATGCTTGCGTGAAGTTGGGCAAGCCGCTGGTGTACGGCGCGGTCCAGCGTTTCGAGGGTCAGGTCAGCGTGTTCGATGCTGGCCGTCAGCGTGGTCTGGCACCATGCTACCGCTGCCTGTTCCCGGAACCGCCAGCGCCGGAATTCGCGCCCAACTGCGCCGAGGCCGGCGTGCTGGGTGTGCTGCCCGGTATCGTTGGCTTGTTGCAGGCCAACGAGGTGTTGAAACTGTTGCTTGGCATCGGCGAGCCGCTGAGTGGACGCCTGCTGCATGTCGACGCGTTGGCAATGCGCTTCCGCGAGACCCGTCTGGCCGCCGATCCGCATTGTCGGCTATGCGCGCCGGGACGGCCTTTCCCAGGTTATATCGATTACGCGCAGTTCTGCGGCGCACCGCACTGAGGGTGCTATCACAGCCGGCGATGGCTTCCGGGGATGCCCTGGATTGATTTGTCAACCATGCCGACGTTGCGCCTCGGCGAAAGCGGCCAGTTGTTCCGGTGTCGCTTCGGCCTGGTACTGCGCTTTCCAATCGGCGAACGGCATACCGTAAACGCGCTCGCGTGCCTGCTCCTTGCTCAGTATCTGGCCTTCGGTCGCTGCCGCCTCGCGGTACCAGTCGGCCAGACAGTTGCGACAGAAGCCGGCCAGGATCATCAGGTCGATATTCTGCACGTCGGTGCGGTCTTGATTCAGGTGCTGCAACAAGCGACGGAATGCGGCGGCCTCGATGCGGGTGGTGTCGGTCATGATGGAATCGGGGACAATGGGCGTCCCCCGACTCTACACCCGCTCGCCCCGATGACCGACTCTGCGCCTGTCTCCCCCGTTCCGGCCCGCATTCTCGACGGGCGGCGCATCGCTGAAGATTTGCTCGATGAACTGAAAACACGGGTCGATGCCCGGTTGGTGGCAGGGCAGCCAAGGCCCGGTTTGGCGGTGGTGTTGGTCGGCGGCGATCCGGCCTCCACCGTATATGTGCGCAACAAGCGGCGCGCGGCAGAGAAAGTCGGCATCGAGGCGTTCGATTACGACCTGCCGGCGGGCACTGGCGAGGCCGAGTTGCTGGCGTTGATCGATCAGCTCAATGCCGATCCCAAGATCCACGGAATTTTGGTGCAGTTGCCGCTCCCAGGCATTGCCGATGCGAGTCGGTTGATCCACCGGATCGACCCGCGCAAGGATGTGGATGGTTTCCATCCGCAGAACGTCGGCCACCTGGCACTGCGCGAGTTCGGCCTGCGACCCTGTACCCCGCGCGGCATCGTCACCTTGCTGGCGCACACCGATCAGCCGGTGCGTGGCCGCAACGCGACCATCGTCGGGGTCAGCAATCACGTTGGCCGGCCGATGGCGCTGGAACTGCTGATCGCCGGTTGCACGGTCAATTGCTGCCACAAGTTCACCCCGGCGCACGTGCTGCAGGCGCACGTGCGCGATGCCGACATCCTGGTGGTGGCGGTGGGTCGGCCTGGGCTGATCCCGGGCGATTGGATCAAACCCGGTGCGGTGGTAATCGATGTCGGCATCAACCGCCTGGACGATGGTCGCCTGGTCGGCGACGTCGGCTTCGAGGCGGCGGCGCAGCGTGCTAGCTGGATCACCCCGGTGCCTGGCGGAGTGGGGCCGATGACGGTGGCGACGCTGATGCAGAACACCATCGAGGCGGCGGACGCGGCCTTGCTTCGCTGAGCCGCGGCGCGCGGCAGCGGCGCGGCGTGCGCGGTGGAACGCCGCGTCCCGCATGCCGTTGCATGCGCGCATAGCTTCACGCGATTTTTCGGGCTAAAATGTCGCGCTTCCCCACATTTGCGGTCCGCCGATGCTGCGCATCCAGGCTGAAGCTCTTACCTACGACGACGTTTCGCTCGTCCCCTCTCATTCGACCGTGCTGCCCAAGGATGTCAGCCTGGAAACCCGGCTGACACGCGAGCTGCGCCTGAAACTACCGATCCTATCGGCGGCGATGGATACAGTGACCGAGCACCGTCTCGCGGTGGCCATGGCGCAGCTCGGCGGCATCGGCATCATCCACAAGAACCTGACACCGGCGCAGCAGGCGGCCGAAGTGGCCAAGGTCAAGAAGTTCGAAGCGGGCGTGATCACCGAACCGTTCACCGTCGGCCCGGAAACCACCATCGGCGAAGTGCTGAAACTGACCCGCGCACGCAACATCTCCGGCGTGCCGGTGGTGGACGGCAGTGGATTGGTCGGCATCGTCACCAGCCGCGACATGCGTTTCGAGAAGAAACTCGACGATCCGGTCCGCCACATCATGACCAAGAAGGATCGCCTGATCACCGTGCGCGAAGGCGCCAGCGACGAGGAAGTGCTGCAATTGCTGCACCGCCATCGCATCGAGAAGATTCTGGTGGTCAACGACAGTTTCCAACTGCGCGGCCTGATCACGGTCAAGGACATCCAGAAGAAGACCGACAACCCCAATGCCGCCAAGGATGCGTCCACGCGTCTGCTTGTCGGTGCGGCGGTGGGCGTTGGCGGCGACACCGAGCAGCGCGTGGAACTGCTCGCCGCAGCGGGTGTGGATGTGGTCATCGTCGATACCGCGCACGGCCACGCCCAGGGCGTGATCGACCGCGTGGCCTGGGTCAAGAAAAGCTACCCGCAGTTGCAGGTGATCGGCGGCAACATCGTGACCGGCGACGCCGCGCTGGCATTGATGGACGCCGGTGCCGACGCGGTCAAGGTCGGCGTGGGGCCAGGGTCGATTTGCACCACGCGTGTGGTTGCCGGTGTGGGCGTGCCGCAGATCACCGCCATCGACATGGTCGCCGAGGCGCTGCAGGACCGCATCCCGCTGATCGCCGACGGCGGTATCCGGTATTCCGGCGACATCGGTAAGGCGCTGGTGGCCGGGGCCTCCACGGTGATGGTGGGTGGCCTGTTCGCTGGCACCGAGGAAGCCCCGGGCGAGGTCGAACTGTTCCAGGGTCGCAGCTACAAGAGCTATCGAGGTATGGGCAGCTTGGGCGCGATGGAGAAGGGCAGCAAGGACCGCTACTTCCAGGATGCTTCCGATGCCGACAAGCTGGTGCCGGAAGGCATCGAAGGCCGTGTGCCGTACCGTGGCCCGCTCAGCGGCATCATCCACCAATTGGTCGGCGGCCTACGCGCGACCATGGGATATGTCGGCTGCGCGACGATCGAGGAGATGCGCACCAAGCCCAAGTTCGTCACCATCACCGGTGCCGGCCAGCGCGAAAGCCACGTCCACGACGTGCAGATCACCAAGGAACCGCCGAACTACCGTATGGGCTGAATGCCGCGACTCGGGACTCGGAACTCGAGACGTTGGCATCACCTTCGAACGGCGGGGCAGGAAGCAATTTCTCCTCGCCGTTTTTTCATCGTCACAGCGCTAGCGGATCGCAGGAGCCCGAGTCCCGCATCCCACTCCGAGTCCCGATGACCAACATTCACAGCGACAAGATCCTCATTCTCGATTTCGGCGCGCAGTACACCCAACTGATCGCGCGGCGCATCCGCGAACTTGGCGTGTATTGCGAGATATGGGCCTGGGATCACGACCCGGCCGAGATCGCCGGCTTCGGTGCCAAGGGCATCATCCTTTCCGGTGGCCCGGAGTCGACCACCTTGCCGGGCGCGCCGGTCGCGCCGCAGGAAGTGTTCGATAGCGGCTTGCCGCTGCTGGGCATCTGCTATGGCATGCAGACAATGGCCGCGCAGCTCGGCGGGTCCACCGAGGCCGCCGATCAGCGCGAATTCGGTCATGCCGAAGTGGACGTGGTCGCGCCCGATGCCTTGTTTTCCGGCTTGACCGATCACCCAGGCAGTGCGCGTCTGAACGTATGGATGAGCCACGGCGACCACGTCGCCAACGTGCCGCCAGGCTTCACCATCACCGCCATGACCGACCGCATCCCGATTGCGGCCATGGCCAACGAGGCCAAGCGCTGGTACGGCGTGCAGTTCCATCCTGAGGTCACCCACACCCTGCAAGGCCAGACCCTGCTGCGTCGCTTCGTGGTGGACGTGTGCGGCTGCGCGACGCTGTGGACTGCGGCCAATATCATCGACGACCAGATCGCGCGAGTACGCGCGCTGGTCGGTGGCGACGAGGTGATCCTGGGCTTGTCCGGCGGGGTCGATTCCTCCGTGGTCGCCGCACTGCTGCATAAGGCCATCGGCGATAAACTCACCTGCGTCTTCGTCGATACCGGCCTGTTGCGCTGGCAGGAAGGCGACCAGGTGATGGCGATGTTCGCCGAGCACATGGGCGTCAGCGTCATTCGCGTCAATGCCGCCGAGCGCTACTTCAAAGCACTTGTCGGGGTCAGCGACCCGGAAGCCAAACGCAAAATCATCGGCAACCTGTTCGTGGACATCTTCGACGAAGAGAAGCGAACAAGCTGCGCAACGCCAAGTGGTTGGCACAGGGCACCATCTACCCGGATGTGATCGAGTCCGCCGGCAGCAAGACCGGCAAGGCCCACGTGATCAAGAGCCACCACAACGTCGGCGGTTTGCCAGAGCACATGAAGCTGGGCCTGGTCGAGCCGCTGCGCGAACTGTTCAAGGACGAGGTGCGGCGTCTGGGCGTCGAACTCGGTTTGCCGCGGACCATGGTCTACCGTCATCCGTTCCCCGGCCCAGGCCTGGGCGTGCGCATCCTGGGCGAAGTGAAGCCCGAATACGCCGAACTGTTGGCCAAGGCCGACGCCATTTTCATCGACGAACTGCGCAAAGCGGATCTATACGACAAGACCAGTCAGGCGTTCGCGGTATTCCTGCCGGTGAAATCAGTGGGTGTCGTGGGCGACGCCCGCGCTTACGAATGGGTGATCGCACTGCGCGCGGTGGAGACCATCGACTTCATGACCGCGCACTGGGCGCATCTGCCTTACGACTTCCTGGGCACGGTGAGTAACCGCATCATCAACGAATTACGCGGTGTCTCGCGGGTGGTCTACGACATTTCGGGCAAGCCGCCAGCGACGATCGAGTGGGAGTGATTGGGCCTGTCGAAGAAGTCGTAAGCCAAGGAAAATGCGCGTGCGATGCCCCGCTTCAATGAATGATGCTGGGACATTCGGGCCTAGTCGGAAAAGTGGCTGTCAGGTCTATCCTGTCCATGTGCATGTAGATCTCACCACGCGATCGATTGCGACAGCCGATTCGGTCGTGCGGGAAATTCTGCAAGCGAACAAGCTGCGCAACGCCAAGTGGTTGGCACAGGGCACCATCTACCCGGATGTGATCGAGTCCGCCGGCAGCAAGACCGGCAAGGCCCACGTGATCAAGAGCCACCACAACGTCGGCGGTTTGCCAGAGCACATGAAGCTGGGCCTGGTCGAGCCGCTGCGCGAACTGTTCAAGGACGAGGTGCGGCGTCTGGGCGTCGAACTCGGTTTGCCGCGGACCATGGTCTACCGTCATCCGTTCCCCGGCCCAGGCCTGGGCGTGCGCATCCTGGGCGAAGTGAAGCCCGAATACGCCGAACTGTTGGCCAAGGCCGACGCCATTTTCATCGACGAACTGCGCAAAGCGGATCTATACGACAAGACCAGTCAGGCGTTCGCGGTATTCCTGCCGGTGAAATCAGTGGGTGTCGTGGGCGACGCCCGCGCTTACGAATGGGTGATCGCACTGCGCGCGGTGGAGACCATCGACTTCATGACCGCGCACTGGGCGCATCTGCCTTACGACTTCCTGGGCACGGTGAGTAACCGCATCATCAACGAATTACGCGGTGTCTCGCGGGTGGTCTACGACATTTCGGGCAAGCCGCCAGCGACGATCGAGTGGGAGTGATTGGGCCTGTCGAAGAAGTCGTAAGCCAAGGAAAATGCGCGTGCGATGCCCCGCTTCAATGAATGATGCTGGGACATTCGGGCCTAGTCGGAAAAGTGGCTGTCAGGTCTATCCTGTCCATGTGCATGTAGATCTCACCACGCGATCGATTGCGACAGCCGATTCGGTCGTGCGGGAAATTCTGCAAAAAAGCTTGCGTGGGGCAGGGGTGGTCGTTAATATTCCGCTCCTCGCAGCATGTGGGGCCATAGCTCAGCTGGGAGAGCGCTTGCATGGCATGCAAGAGGTCGCCGGTTCGATCCCGGCTGGCTCCACCAACTTTTCGGACATAGGCCGTCCGCAAAGCGACATCGTTATCAGCGTCCCCATCGTCTAGAGGCCTAGGACATCACCCTTTCACGGTGGCGACCGGGGTTCGAATCCCCGTGGGGACGCCATTTTTCGAGCATGATGCGCGCGCAAGTTCAGTCCCATCGAACTGCGTGATCCGTCTGTTTTGTACATCGGTGAAAAGTCGGGTATGATTCCGCTTCTGCCAGTCCCAATGGGGCCATAGCTCAGCTGGGAGAGCGCTTGCATGGCATGCAAGAGGTCGCCGGTTCGATCCCGGCTGGCTCCACCAACTTTTCGGACATAGGCCGTCCGCAAAGAAAGCGACATCGTTATCAGCGTCCCCATCGTCTAGAGGCCTAGGACATCACCCTTTCACGGTGGCGACCGGGGTTCGAATCCCCGTGGGGACGCCACTTTTCAATACACACCCGGCAATGCCGGGTGTGTTTTTTTGTGTGCGGCGCAGTGGCCGCGCAGAGCGATACATCCGCATACCTCGCTCGCTGTTGGAGTCGGTGCCCGGCATCGGCAGGGCAGCCGTCCGATGCGGCGCGTCTGCGGCGACGCGCTGCAAGATGGGCTTTGTGCAGTTGCGCGTGCTGCGCATCAACCAGAACAGCTCAGCATTGAGATGTTCAGCCTGCCGTAGCCTGTTCACGCCGAAGTCCTGACGTCAGTGACTTCGCGTTGAGCATGCCGCGAGAACAGCAGCTCGTACAACACCGGGATCACACCCAAGGTCACCAGCGTCCCCAGCGCCAGACCGCCGATCATGGTGATGGCCATGCCGGTCCACAGTGGTCCGGCGAACAGCATCAGTGGGATCAGGCCGACAATGCAGGTGAGCTTGGTCATGACGATCGGGCGCAGGCGTTTGAGTGCCGCAGCGATCACCGCCTCGTGCCGGCTGCGGCCATCAGCCAGTTCCGCCTCGATACATTCGAGTAGCAGCACCGCGTTGTTGACGATGATGCCGGCCAGCGCAAGCAGTCCGAAAGTGGCCATGAAGCCGAACGGATAGCCTGTCACCAGCAGAGCGATGGTGGCGCCGATCAACACGAACGGGATGCTGGCGATGACGATGAACAATTTGCGGAACGAATTGAATTGCCAGATGAACAGCAGCAGGATCGCGCCCAACGCATGCGGCATGTATTGCAAGAGGGCCTGGTTGGCTTCGGCGGCTTCCTCCAGTTCTCCGCCCATTTCGATGCGGTAGCCTGGTGGTAGATGCAGCGACGCCACTTTGTCGGCCAATGCGGCGACTATCTGCTCGGTGGTGAGTTGCCGATTGCGTCCGGTGACGGTAATCGCGCGGCTCAGGTTGCGGCGCATCATCGTCGAAGGCTCCGAGCTCAGTTGGATGTCGGCGATCGATGCCAACGGCAGCGGTGTGCCACCGGACTGCGGGTAGATCAGGGTCGTGCCGGGATCCCGATCGCGTTCGCGTTCTTCGGAGTCGCCGCGCAGCAGGATCGGCACATTGGTCCCGTCGTCGTGAATCACCGAGGCGTCCATGCCGCTGTAGCGCAACTGCAGTGCCTGAGCGATGTCCTCGCTGCTGACGCCAGCACGCCGCGCCTTGGCCTGGTCCACCTGCACATCGTAGCGCGGGATACGGCTGTCCCAGTCGTCGCTCACGTCAACGGTCCCCGGTAGCGAGCGCAACGCCTGCGCGATGCCGGCGGCGAGGCGACGCAACTGCGCCTCGTCCGGGCCGATCACGCGATACATCGCGACGCCCGATTCGGTCGAACCCAGTGAAAAACGCTTAGGATCGGCACGCACCGTTGGATATTGCTGACGCAGATGCCGTTGGACCTTGGCGATCAGCGCATCGACGTCAGTGCCTGGCAACACGCTGATGGTGAAGTAGGCGATGTTGGCTGCCGGCAACGGAGGATTCAGTCCAAGCACGATGCGCGGACCGCCGTCGGCGACGTAGCCGATGCTGTCCACGATTTGCGGGTTCTGTTTGCGATCAGCCAGCCACTGGCTGATCGATTGCACGGTACGCAGCGTCTGTCGCGCATCGCTGCCTGGCTGCAGGGTCACCGGCATCTGGAATTGCAGGCGGTCGGAATTGGGCAAAAAGCTGTAGGGGATCGATGCCAATACCGCAACGGCCAGCGTCAGCAACGCCAGCATGCCGCCGAGAAACAGTGCCTTGTGCGCCAGCAATGCTTGGATGATGCGCCGATACACACGGTACGGTGCCGAGCCGTAGGTTTCGCCATGGGCAGTGGCATGCGGTCGTGCGAAATACATGCACAACAGCGGCGTGATGGTGATGCTGAGTAACCACGAGCCGAGCAGCGTCACCGCCAGCACGATTGCCAGCGAGCGCATGTATTCGTTGGTGCTGGTCTGACCGAAGAAGAACGGCGAGAACGCCAGTACGATCACCAGCGAGGACGTCAGCAATGGAATCGCCAGGCTCCGTCCGGCGGCCTCGCAGGCTTCGCGGCGGGGTTCTCCCGCAGCCAGACGCCGTTCAATGTCCTCGGCGATGACGATGCCGTTATCCACCAGCAGGCCGAGCGCCAGGATGATCGCGGCGATGGACACGGTCTGCAGTTCTACATCCAGCATACGCATCACGATCAGCGCGCCGAGGATGGTCAGCGGTACGATCGCGCCGACGATCAGGCCAGTACGCCAGCCCAGGAACAGCATCACCACCGCCATCACGATGGCGATGGTTTCGCCCATGACGTGGTGCATCTTGCCCATTTCGCGCTCGACTACGTCGGCCTGGAAGGTGACGACATGCTGGGAAAATCCCACTGGCAGCCGTTTGGCGGTCTCCTCTAGCTTGAGCCGTAAAGCTTTGCCAACATCGGCGACGTTGTTGCCGGGTGTCATCGAGACCGCCACCACCACCGCTGGCTGCCCTTGATAGATCGCGCCAGCTTCGGGTGGATCCACCGGCATCAGTTCGATCTTCGCCAACTGCGCCAGCGGGATCTGACGTAGGCCGTTGGTGCCTTGCGTGGCGATCAGGGTTTTGCGCAGATCATCGAGGTCGCGCACTTCGCCGGAGGTGGTGACGGTCATGGCCAATCCGGACGCGGCGACCAGGCCACCGCCGGTGACCACGTTCTGCGCACGTAACTGCTGCGCCACCGTGGCAGGGGTCAGGCCGGCTTCGCCGAGACGGGTACGGTCGAATGCAACGTAGACGCGTTCCTCCCGCAGGCCGTGGAAGGTGACGCGGTCCACGCCAGGCACGGTGTACAGCTGCGCGCGCAGTTGTCGCAATGGCCCGAGCATCTCGGCGCCGCTGAAGCCTGGCGCGGTGATGGCGATCGACGCGATGGCGACGCGGCCGAAATCGTCGTCCACCAGCGGCCCCTGTGTGTCTTGCGGCAACTCCGCTCCAGCCTGGGCCGCCTTGCTACGCACGCGTTGCCACAGCGCCGGCAGGTCCTTGACGCTGTCCTGCGCGGTCACTTGCACGATCGCGCTGCCAGGGTGAATGGTGGTGACGATTTTCTTCAGTCCGTTGATTTCGCGTAGCCGTTCCTCGATCGGCCGCGCCAGCAGGTTCTCCACACGTTCGCTGGACATGCCAGGAAAACCGACCTGCACGATAGCCTCGCGCACGGTCACGCTGGGTTCTTCCTGCGAGGGGAAACCGAGAAAAGTGATGATGCCGCCGATCAGGATCAGTGCCGCGCTGAACATCGCCAGACGGTGCGAATTGAGAGTGGCGCGGGTCAGGTTCATGGCGTGGCGCTTGTGCTGAGACGGGTGGTGGGATGGAAGGGGAGGACGGCCTGGCCGTCGTTAAGAAATGCGGCGCCGGTGGCGACGATGTATTCGCCTGCACGCAGGCCAGCGAGGATTTGCACGCGTTCGCCCTCGATGCGGCCCGTGTCGACCTGACGCCGATGCACAGTCCGATTGTCTCGGCGATACACGAAGAGCGTCATCTTCTGATTCGTCATGCTCGGAATCAGTGCACTGAGCGGAACGCTCGGCGGTTGCACGGAGGCAGTGGCGGGCAGTGCCAGCAACAGGATTTCGCCGCTATGCAGTTGCATCATAGCGGAGGCACTATCGAACAGCGCTTGCACGGTGTCGCCGCCCTCCACACGCGTGGAGACGCTGCGTAACCGCAACGGTAACGCTTGCGTAGGCGCGGTGCTACGGTAAGCGGTGATCGCCTGACCTGGTTGCAGCATCGCTGCGCGCGCCGCAGGTAATGCGGCCACGACTTGCGCATGGTCTTGACCATCCACTTGCAGCACGCTCTGGCCGGCACTGACGATTGCATCTGGCTGCTGCAAGCGGCTCACCACGCTACCGTCGAACGGTGCGCGCAACTCCGATTGGCGCACCGCGCGGCGCGCCAGCGCCAACTCAGACTGTGCGCTGCGCACCCGTGCCTGAGCCGCAGCGAAGCTGCTCTTGGCCGCGGTCAGAGTGGCTGCCGAAGTAGCGCCGTCGTCGAACATCGCTTGCTGTTGAGCGAGTTGGGTCTGCTGCTGGTGCAGATCGGCGCTGGCGATGCCGACGTTGGCCTCGGCTTGTTGCAAGCGTAGCCGGTTCGGCTCCGGATCCAGGCGTGCCAGGACCTGACCGGCATGCACCTGGTCGCCGATATCCACGGCGATGTCGGCGATGCGGCCGCCGCCCTCGAAACCGAGTTCGGCCCGCTGTTGCTGACGTACCTGTGCCACGAAGCGTTCGCTGCCCTGATCAACGCCACTGGCGACGATTTCCAATTTGACCGAGCGCGGCGCATCGACCACCGGTGTTGTGTCCTGGCTGCAGCCTGACAGCGACAGCACGACCAGCGGCAGCAACAGGGTGATAAGAAGGATGTGACGTGATTTCATGGTCGGCAGTGTCCTGGTCACGATCAGCGGGTATAGGTCATGGTCGCGCCGATGCTGGCGAAGGCGCGGCGTTGCACGACGGGGCTGCCGTCGGCCGTGCCGACATAGCGCGTGGCGTTGAGCAGCAGCGAAACGGTCCAGTGCTTGGAGAGCGTGTGGTCCCAGTCGGCACCGACCGAATAGGCATATATTCCCGCATCGGCACGGTATGGCCGGAAGTTGCTGGCCGCGCTCTGCGCGGCATCGACACCGAAATAGGACTGGTTGAAACGGCGGTCGCCCAAGTGGGCATTCAGGTCCATGGTGATGTTGTCGGTGGGGCGATGCAGCAGGGTGAACTGGGCACCCGCGCGGTAGCGGTTGCGCCGTGCGTTTTCCTTGAGCGCGAATTCGGCTTCCGCCTCCAGCGCCACGGAAGGTGTGAGTTGTTGCATCACCAGGCTGCGCGCGGTGATTGCACCGGGGACGTCGCCCATACCGGCCAACCGATCCGAGCCGGGGCGCCAAGTACTATTGCGCTGCAGCCGTCCCAGATCGTAGTAAAACGATTGGCTAGCGGAGAAACCGTGCGCATTCTGAAACTGCACACCAGCACCGCGGACACTATCCACGAACACAATACCGCGCTGCAGGGAGAACACCGGCAGGAGTTGGATGTAGTCGTCGGCCGAGCCTGCATAGCGTGGTGTCAGCATGGCACCGGTACCGACGCTCAATTCGGTCTTGTCGCCAAAGAGACTGGCACTGGCATTTGTGGTGTGCGACGGGGTGTCGGCATCGACGGCATGCGCAGATGCGGACAGTGTCAGCATGGCGACGGCCAGCGCCGAAGACAGGACGGAGCAGACAGGATTCATGAGCAACCTCGTGGCGGAGCAGTGGGGATCAGGACGCGTGTGGCAGTTGCACGCCGTAGAACGCGTGGAACAGCGCGATGCGGTTCAGCAGCAGGGCCTGGCGTGATTGCAGTTGCTCCAGTTCGGCTTGCTCGGCCTTGAGCTCGCCGGCGAGCAGGTCGCTGCGGTCTTGCAGGCCTTGCGCCACGCGCTGCCGCATGCGTGCCACGCGCTGGCGTTCGCGCTCGGCATTGGAGCGCTCGTCCTCTGCGCGCTGTTGCAGGACGGGCAGGGCATCGAGCGCGTCGGCGACTTCGCGGAAGGCTGTTTCCACGGCTTTCTCGTAATCGGCGACCGCGCCATCCTTGCGCAGTTGCGCGATGTCCAGATTGGCGCGGTTGCGACCAGCGTCGAAAATCGGCATCAGCAGTTGCGGCATGAAGCTCCAACTGCGGCTGCCAGGCATGAACAGGCCGTTGAGACTGTCGCTGGCGGTACCCAGCGAAGTGCTCAGTTGAATCGATGGAAAGAAGGCGGCGCGCGCCGCGCCGATGTCGGCATTGCGCGCGTGCAGTTCGGCTTCGGCCTGCTGGATATCCGGTCGTTGCAACAACACTTGCGAATCCAGCTCGCGCCATGCCGCAGCGTTGGCGCTGCCCGCCTCTGGCAGGAGCGACTGCAACGTGCCGGTGTTATCTGGCGCGGTGTAGCCGGTCAGCAGTTGCAGCGCACGGCGGGCCGCGGCGTGGTCGCTGCCGGCTTGCAGGGCACGGATCCGAGCTTGATCGCACTCATGGCGTTGCTGGTTCAGCGTGTCGGTGGAGAGTAGCCCGACCTCGTGCTGTCGGTTGGCAATCGCCTGCAGCGCGCTCGTGTGCTCGGCGCTTGCCTGTAGGCGCTGCTCAGCCTGCGCGGCGGCGCGCTCGACGGTATAGGCCCGCAGTACTTCGGCGATCAGCGCGCCGCGCGCGGCTTGTTGACCTTGGCGCGAGGCCAGATAGCGCTGCTGTGCGGCGGCCGACAGCGAGGCCAGCTTACCGAACAGATCCAGTTCGAAGCCATTCACACCCACCGCAGTGGTGAACAGCTTCTGTCCGTAGCGTTCCTGGGTTGCCGGGTTATCGTAGCTGTGTCGCACGCCCTGTGCGTTGATGCCCAGTTGCGGCAGTTGCTGCGCACGCTCGATGCGGTACTGCGCCCGCGCCTGCTGAACCAGCAGCACGCTGTTGCGAAAGTCGGGCGAGTGTGCCAAGGCTTGGGTCACCAGCGGTGTCAGATCGTGCTGTGGGGAGAAGGCATGCACGAACTGCTGTTCTTCCTGGTTCAGCGCGGCCACGGCGGTCGTGGCGGTATCGTGGCCGGCTGCGGCCACCGCTGTGGATGCGCCCAGCGTGGGCGGCAGAGCTGTTTGCGGACGCTGGTAGACCGGTGTCAAGGAGCAGCCTCCCAACGCGATGGCGAGCACGCAGAGCAGGGGGCTGGCATGACGACGGCGGTGGATGCGGGGCGTTAGAATCATGAGGGTTGGTCTGGTATCCAATCTTGGCCCTCAGTATCGGCGGGCATGTTCAAGCCGATTTTTAGGAATTTTCAAGATTCCATGAAGGGGTCCATTTCATGCATGCAAAGAAGATCTTGCTGGTCGAAGACGATGCGGACAGCGCCAGCATCCTCGAGGCCTACCTGCGCCGGGATGGTTTCGACGTTGCGGTGGCCGAGGATGGCCAGAAGGCGGTGGCGCTGCATGCGCAGTGGAAGCCGGATTTGGTCCTGCTGGACATCATGTTGCCCATACTCGGCGGTACCGAGGTGCTGTCCACGATCCGCCGCAGCAGCGATACGCCAGTGATCATGGTCACTGCGATGGGCGATGAGCCGGAAAAGCTCGGCGCGCTGCGTTACGGTGCCGACGACTATGTGGTCAAGCCATACAGCCCCAAAAATCGGCATCAGCAGTTGCGGCATGAAGCTCCAACTGCGGCTGCCAGGCATGAACAGGCCGTTGAGACTGTCGCTGGCGGTACCCAGCGAAGTGCTCAGTTGAATCGATGGAAAGAAGGCGGCGCGCGCCGCGCCGATGTCGGCATTGCGCGCGTGCAGTTCGGCTTCGGCCTGCTGGATATCCGGTCGTTGCAACAACACTTGCGAATCCAGCTCGCGCCATGCCGCAGCGTTGGCGCTGCCCGCCTCTGGCAGGAGCGACTGCAACGTGCCGGTGTTATCTGGCGCGGTGTAGCCGGTCAGCAGTTGCAGCGCACGGCGGGCCGCGGCGTGGTCGCTGCCGGCTTGCAGGGCACGGATCCGAGCTTGATCGCACTCATGGCGTTGCTGGTTCAGCGTGTCGGTGGAGAGTAGCCCGACCTCGTGCTGTCGGTTGGCAATCGCCTGCAGCGCGCTCGTGTGCTCGGCGCTTGCCTGTAGGCGCTGCTCAGCCTGCGCGGCGGCGCGCTCGACGGTATAGGCCCGCAGTACTTCGGCGATCAGCGCGCCGCGCGCGGCTTGTTGACCTTGGCGCGAGGCCAGATAGCGCTGCTGTGCGGCGGCCGACAGCGAGGCCAGCTTACCGAACAGATCCAGTTCGAAGCCATTCACACCCACCGCAGTGGTGAACAGCTTCTGTCCGTAGCGTTCCTGGGTTGCCGGGTTATCGTAGCTGTGTCGCACGCCCTGTGCGTTGATGCCCAGTTGCGGCAGTTGCTGCGCACGCTCGATGCGGTACTGCGCCCGCGCCTGCTGAACCAGCAGCACGCTGTTGCGAAAGTCGGGCGAGTGTGCCAAGGCTTGGGTCACCAGCGGTGTCAGATCGTGCTGTGGGGAGAAGGCATGCACGAACTGCTGTTCTTCCTGGTTCAGCGCGGCCACGGCGGTCGTGGCGGTATCGTGGCCGGCTGCGGCCACCGCTGTGGATGCGCCCAGCGTGGGCGGCAGAGCTGTTTGCGGACGCTGGTAGACCGGTGTCAAGGAGCAGCCTCCCAACGCGATGGCGAGCACGCAGAGCAGGGGGCTGGCATGACGACGGCGGTGGATGCGGGGCGTTAGAATCATGAGGGTTGGTCTGGTATCCAATCTTGGCCCTCAGTATCGGCGGGCATGTTCAAGCCGATTTTTAGGAATTTTCAAGATTCCATGAAGGGGTCCATTTCATGCATGCAAAGAAGATCTTGCTGGTCGAAGACGATGCGGACAGCGCCAGCATCCTCGAGGCCTACCTGCGCCGGGATGGTTTCGACGTTGCGGTGGCCGAGGATGGCCAGAAGGCGGTGGCGCTGCATGCGCAGTGGAAGCCGGATTTGGTCCTGCTGGACATCATGTTGCCCATACTCGGCGGTACCGAGGTGCTGTCCACGATCCGCCGCAGCAGCGATACGCCAGTGATCATGGTCACTGCGATGGGCGATGAGCCGGAAAAGCTCGGCGCGCTGCGTTACGGTGCCGACGACTATGTGGTCAAGCCATACAGCCCCAAAGAGAAGTCGTGGCAAGGGTCTACGCCGTGCTGCGTCGCACGGGATCGGCACGAGGCAAAGAAGAAGAGCTGTTGCGCCACGACCGGCTCAGCGTCGATACGGCTGCGGTGCGGGCCACGGTGCGCGATGGTCAGGGCCGCGAATCGCCGCTGGAACTGACGCCGACCGAGTTCAATCTCCTGGCGACGCTGATGAAGACCCCGTTCAAAGCGTTCACCCGCAGCGAATTGCTGGAAATCTGCCTGCCAGACAGCGATGCCCTGGAGCGTGTGGTGGACGCGCACGTGCATAACCTACGCAAGAAATTGGAGCAGGAGGGGATTCATGGCCTGCTGATAACCGTGCGCGCAATCGGCTATCGCTTCCAATGATGTGGCCATTTTGCCGTCGCACCGCCCACGCGCCGCTGTGGCAATGGGTAGGGCTGCGCATGAGTGCTTTGGCGGTGTTGACGATCGTGGTGATCGCGTTGGGGATGGTGCTGCGCTTCGCGATCTGGGATTTCTCCACCCTACATCGGTTGCCGCCGCAGGTACGGCAGGAAATGCTGCTATTGCGCGAGGATCCGCACAGTAACGCGCAACGCCTATGGCAACTGTTCGAAACTTATTACGACGTGGTCGATTTCCTGCCCGGATTGGCCAGTCGCGACTGGTGGTTATTGGCGCAGATGGTGCTGGCTTCGATCCCGGTGATCGTGATCTGCGGGCTGATCGCATCGCGCCCATTGTCGCGACAGTTCTCCAACGTGGCCGAGGCCGCACGACGTATCCGCGATGGCGATTTCGCCGCGCGCGCTAGCGTAGTGCCGGGTGCGCCCGATGAACTGGCCGGCTTGGCCATGGATTTCAACAGTATGACCGCGCAACTGCAGCAATACGAACGCGAAGTGCGCGACTCAAGCGCAATGCTGGCGCATGAGTTACGCACTCCGCTCAACGCCGCAATGGGGCGGATACAGGGCATGCTCGATGACGTATTCCCTAGCAGTCCGGAACAGTTATCCATGGTGCAGCGCCAGTTAGAGCAGATCAATCGCCTGGTCGGCGATCTGCACTTGCTGTCGATGGCCAGAGCAAACCAGTTGTTACTGGAGCCGCAGTGCTTCCCGCTCGGCGCACTGGTGCGCGAACGCATCGCCTGGGTGGCACAGCCGCTGCAGGAAGCCGGGATGGAGGTACACCTGTGTATTCCCGAACAGTTGAGCATGCATGCCGATCGCGACCGCCTCGGTCAGGTTCTGTCAGTGCTGATCGACAACGCGCTGCGCTATGCCGTCGCCGGCAAGCAATTGTCGATCCAGGGACAGTCCGAGAATGGCGATGTGCTGATTTGTATCGCCGACCGTGGTCCTGGGGTCGCGCCGGAGGTCCTGTCACGGATGCTGGATCGCTTCTGGCGTGCCGACGATTCGCGTGCTCGCCATTCGGGCGGTAGTGGCCTGGGTTTGTCCATTGCCGCAGCGATCTGCCAAGCACATGGCGGCATCCTCGAATTCGCCAACCGCGATGGTGGTGGGTTGTGCGCACGGGTGCGTCTGCCTCAGGTGCCATAAGCAGACGCTGCAAGTATTAGGGTGCCTGACCGAAGGCATGTATCTAAAGATCCTCGCCAGGTCGTCTTCGGCTTCGCGCAGCCAGCCAAAGGCGCTTCTTCACGTTCAATTTGCTTGCCGTGAGGCCTTTGATTCCGAGCCCCTGCACACCTCGAAATTGATAGAGGCGAGTGTCTCTGATACAGCCGACGTCCCCCCAAGTTTTAACAGCAATGTCGCTATTGTTGTAACAATTGGTTTGTACAATGAAGTTTGATTTTGGAAAAAATAAAATTCGTAAAATTTCATTCTGAAAATTCAATGATTTTTATAAGGTGCACACCGTTTTTGGCTGAAGTTTCGCTCGTAACAAGCAATCAAATGATTATTTGAAAGTAAAATTTTCCATCTCGCACTTTGGGCCTGCATTTAATCGAAATGCAATTCATTTGAAATAATTATTTAATTCCAATAAATGTAAAATTTAAAGCAATATTTTATTTAATTGTCGAATCCAATGATTTTTTTCTAGTGTTCGGAATGGCATTTCATGCTGGATGTTAGCGCTGTTGCATCTCGTTAAATCCAAGTTGGTTTTCGGTTGATATCGAATTTTCCGAATCCTGAATCGGTGTGATCCAAGAGGTGCTTGCGATGGATGATGGTTGCAGTATTCGAAAAGGCACAAACGACGAGATCTGGTTGCCCTTGTCGGAAAATCAGCGTGCATTGTGGTTTTTGTATAAGCTCCAGCCAGAGTTGCAAGGGACTTACAATATAAGTTTCTTTGCGCGAATTTTTGGCGAGGTCAATCTTCATCTATTGAATCAGGCGCTTGCAGAGCTAGCAAATCGTCATGCGATGCTGCGGACTCGTTTCCGTGAGTTCAACTCGGAGCCTGAACAAAGGAGTGAGCCTTTTGTCAACGTGCAGCTCCGAGTAGTCGAGGTTTCTGGTTTTGATCCATCCTCTCTTGAGGCGCTAGTAAAAAAGGATAGTTTACGCTCTTTCGATGTCACAGTCGCTCCACTGTTTAGAGTTGATCTTTATCAGGTTGGTTTGCGAGAGAGTGTTTTTTTGATGACATTCAATCATCTTATCGCGGATGGTTGGTCATTTTGGCGCCTGATCGAAGAGCTGGGAAATATTTTGGGTGAAATGGGTGGGGTAGCGCCATCGAGCCGATATATTCCCTCTGATCGCGAGCCTGAGCTTAGTTATTCGGATTACGTAATATGGCAGCGTGATTGGCTGAATGGCAAGGACGGCCGTAGGCAATTTTCATATTGGCAGAAGCTGCTTGCAGATGACTATCCATGCCTGAATTTGCCGACGCGTGCGCCATCTTTCTTGTTGCCCACCACATGCCGGGATTTTATATCGTTTAACCTGGATGCAGCGTTATCCATTGAGTTGAATGAGCTGGCGCGACGCACTGGTTCATCGCTCTATGTGGTGATTCTGACTGCTTATTTTGTTCTTCTTCGCCGGCTTACGGGGCAGAATGCTTTTCATGTTGGTTCTTCTATGCCGGCTAGGAGGGGTCGGAAATGGGCTGAAGTTGCAGGAACGTTCTTTAATCAGGTTGTCTTAAGCGCTAGTTTTAATTCTGACCTTACGGTTGCTGAATTGCTAGGAATGGTGCGTAGTCGTGTCAGAGGAGCAATGGGAAATCAGGATTTCCCATTTTCCGAGCTCGTGGCGAGACTCAATCCTCCTCGCGAGAGAAATCGTTCGCCATTTTTCCAAACGATGTTTGTTTTTCAGGATGCGCGTGGCTCTTCTGATGCCTTGAACATTCTGGCTGGTGGCGAAGATCATGTATCTGTACCTTGGGGAGGCTTGCATCTTGCTCATTTCTGTCATCCCCCGATGGCCGGTGCTGCAGCGCTTGACCTTATCCTGGAGGCGGTCAAATGCGGGGAAAAGATATTTTTCGTTTTGGATTTTAATTCCTCGCTTTTCGAGCGTTCGACGCTGGAGCGTTGGATGGGGCATTGGCGGCATCTGTTGGCTGCGATGGTCGCCGAGGGTGCGGAACATCAGGCAGTAGATCGTCTTCCGTTGCTGGACGATGCCGAGCGCCATCAGGTGTTGATGCNCGCTGACCTATGGCGAGTTGAACGCACGCGCCAACCGTCTGGCGCATTACCTGCGCGAGTTGGGCGTATGCCCGGATGATCGTGTGGCGATCTGCGTGCAGCGTAGTGTGGAGATGGTGGTGGCGGTGCTTGCGGTGCTGAAGGCGGGCGGTGCCTATGTGCCGCTGGATCCGGCCTATATGTGCCGCTGGATCCGGCCTATCCGCCGGAGCGGCTGGCCTATATGCAGTCAGATTGCGGTGCAGTGGTGATGTTGACGGATACCGCGAGCCGCCACTTGGTCGAGCATCCGACTGCTTCAACGGTGGTCGTCGATCTGCAAGCCGACGGCCAGCGCTGGGCACACCTGCCCGCCCGACAGTAATCCGGATCGCACCACCGTGACAGTAATCCGGATCGCACCACCGTTGGTCTGACCTCGCGGCATCTGGCGTATGTGATCTACACGTCCGGATCGACCGGTATGCCGAAGGGTGCGATGAACGAGCGAACATCGCGGCGTCGTCAATCGTCTCGTGTGGATGCAAAAAGCCTACACGCTGGATCGATCCGAGGTTGTTTTACACAAAAAACACCGATGAGCTTCGATGTCTCGGTCTGGGAACTGTTCTGGCCGCTGCCTGCTGAGCGGTGCGCGGATGCAGTTGACCGAATCAGAAGGCCACAAAGATCCGGTGTATCTGAAGACGTTGATCCGCGATACGCAAGTCACCTGAGCGGTGCGCGGATGCAGTTGACCGAATCAGAAGGCCACAAAGATCCGGTGTATCTGAAGACGTTGATCCGCGATACGCAAGTCACCACGTTGCATTTCTTTCGTGCCGTCGATGCTGCGGGCATGTGCCGTCGATGCTGCGGGCATTTGTTTGTCGCGAGCATGGCGATCATGATCCGTATTCCTGGGTCAAGCGGGTTATTTGTAGTGGCGAAGCCTTGCCGGCAGCACTTGCAGAGCGTGCCCAGGTAGTTTTTCCATCAGCCGAAATTTTCAATCTTTATGGGCCGACAGAAGCGGCAGTGGATGTTACGGCCTGGCGTTACTGCGCCGAGTCGGAAAACACCGGGATCCTGCCGATTGGTAAACACCGGGATCCTGCCGATTGGTCGTGCGTGCGATTGCGAACACGCAGATCTATATCCTCGACGATGTACAAGGCGCACCGGTTCCGATTGGTGGGGTGGTGGGCGAGTTGTACATTGGCGGCGATGGCGTGGGGCGTGGGTATCTGAATCGAGAGGACCTGAGCGCCACACGCTTCCTCGCCGATCCATTTAGTACCGATCCGACGGCGCGGATGTATCGCAGTGGCGATCTGGGTCGCTGGCGTGCCGATGGCGCGATTGAGTTTTGTGGGACGTAACGATCATCAGGTCAAGATCCGTGGTTTCCGCATTGAATTGGGTGAAATCGAGGCGCGACTGAGTGCGCATGCGGATGTGCGCGAGTGCGTTGTCATCGCGCTTGATGATCTGGCGCGTACCGAAAAACGGCTGGTGGCGTATTGGGTCGCTGCCGAGGATGCGACGTCCGAGAGCATCGGTCCAGAGGTTTTACGCAGTTGGCTGTCGAATCTTCTGCCGGATTACATGGTGCCGGCGGCCTATGTGCACTTGGATCGTCTGCCGCTGACCCCGAATGGCAAGCTGGATCGTAAGGCATTACCAGTACCTGATGGTGAAGCCTATGCCGCGTGTGGCTATGAAGTGCCGCAGGGCGCGATCGAACAAGCCATTGCCGCGATCTGGCGCGATCTACTGAGTCTGGAAACCATCGGACGGCATGACAACTTCTTCGCTCTCGGTGGACATTCGTTGTTGGCGGTGCGGGTCGCTTCGCGTTTGCGTCAGGAATTGGGTGTGGAGATTGGCGTAGCGGACCTGTTCGTGCATGCCACGCTTGAGCAGCTTGCCGTGTGTGTGGAGTCCTCCCAAAAGACTGTCCTTTCACAGATCGTGCCGCTGGCGCACGATGCACCGCGCGTTCTGTCGTTTGCTCAGCAACGTCTCTGGTTCCTGTCGCAATTTGAGTGCATCAGTCAGGCGTATCACATTAGTGGCGGCTTACGCTTACGCGGGTTGCTGGATACACAGGCGCTGCGTCGTGCCCTGGATCGCATCGTGGCCCGGCATGCGTCGTTGCGCACGACGTTCGCGCTGGTCGATGGGCAGACGTTGCAGCAGGTTGCCGCTGAAGACAGTGGCTTTCATCTGATCGATCACGATCTGCGCGGTGTTTTGGATCGTGAGCGGGAGCTGGAACAGTTATTGACCGAGCAGGCACAAGTGCCGTTCGCGTTGGAGCACGGTCCGTTGATCCGTGGCTGGCTGATACGCCTTGCCGATGACGAGTGCGTTCTCTTCATCAGCATGCACCACATCGTCTCGGACGGGTGGTCGATGGCGATTTTGATCGATGAGCTGAGCGTGTTGTATCGGGCTTTTGCACGTGGCGAAGCCGATCCGCTGGCGCCGTTGCCGATCCAATACGCCGACTATGCAAGCTGGCAGCGGCAATGGCTGGTGGGCGAGTTATTGCAGCAGCAGGCCGACTATTGGCGTGAGGCACTGTCCGGTGCGCCGGTGTTGCTGGAATTGCCGACGGATCGTCCGCGTCCTGCACGGCAAGATCATGCCGGCGCGATGTTGGATGTGGTCGTCGATCCGCAGCAGGCACAGGCGCTGAAGGCGCTGAGTCAGCGGCATGGCCTGACGCTATATATGACGTTACTCGCCAGTTGGGCGCTATTGCTATCGCGTCTGTCCGGGCAGAACGATGTGGTAATCGGTAGTCCAGTGGCCAATCGAGGTCGCTCCGAGACCGAACGGCTGATCGGGTTCTTCGTCAACACGCTGGCGTTGCGGGTGGAGTTGTCCGGCTCACCGACGCTGGCGCAATTGCTGGCGTCGGTAAAGGAGCGTGCGCTGCAGGCGCAGGCACATCAAGACATTCCGTTCGAGCAGGTCGTCGAACTGGTTCAACCGCCGCGTAGTCTGGCGCATACGCCGCTGTGTCAGGTGATGTTCGCCTGGCAGAACACGCCGCAGGGTGTGCTGGATCTTGGTGAGATCGAGACGAGCGAAATTGGCGTTGCGCGGACAAGTGCGCATTTCGACCTGTCGTTGTCGTTGGAGGAGAGTGAGAATGAGATCGTCGGCAATCTGACCTATGCCACAGCGTTGTTCGAGCGTTCGACGCTGGAGCGTTGGATGGGCCATTGGCGTCGTCTGTTGGATGCGATGGTCGCCGATGGCGCTGAAGATCAGCCTGTTGAGTGTTTGCCGCTGCTAGACGAGGCCGAGTGTCATCAACTACTGACACAGTGGAATGCAACGGCGGTGGATTATCCACGCGATGCCTGTGTGCACGAACTGTTCGAGGCACAGGTGGCGGGAACGCCATCGGCCATCGCGGTGGTGCAGGGTGAGGTGGCGCTGACGTATAGCGAGTTGAACGCACGAGCCAATCGTCTGGCGCATTACCTGCGCGAGTTGGGTGTGCGCTCGGACGAGCGGGTGGCGATCTGCGTGCAGCGCAGTGCAGAGATGGTGGTGGCGCTGTTGGCGGTGCTGAAGGCCGGTGGTGCCTATGTGCCGCTGGACCCGGCCTATCCACCAGAGCGATTGGCTTACATACGTGCCGATTGTGGCGCGGTGGCGGTGTTGACGGATACCGCGAGCCGTCCCCTTGTCGAAGAGCGGACAGCTTCGGCCGTGATCGTCGATGTGCAAGCCGATGCCGAACGCTGGCAGCATCTATCGGATCGCAATCTCGACCGCCACGCCACTGGTCTGACTGCGCGGCATCTGGCGTATGTGATCTACACGTCCGGATCCACCGGTATGCCCAAGGGCGTGATGATCGAGCACCGCAATCTGTGCAACTACGCATTGGATACGGTGAGGTTGTTCGCAGTGACGCAGTCCGAATCTGGCGTATGTGATCTACACGTCCGGATCCACCGGTATGCCCAAGGGCGTGATGATCGAGCACCGCAATCTGTGCAACTACGCATTGGATACGGTGAGGTTGTTCGCAGTGACGCAGTCCGATCGCTCATGTCTTGCAACAGAATTCGATCAGCTTCGATCTTTCGGTCGAAGAAATCTTCCCTGCCTTGCTCGGCGGGGCTGCACTTGTTCTGGCCCCCTCGATATTTGGTTCTGTGGATCATGGCTGCGCAGAGATATCTGCACACCCACGGGCAACGGTCGTGCATTTGACAATGGCGCATTGGCATAGCCTTGTCGGCGCATGGAAGCAATCGCCAGAGCTGGCACGGACACAACTGCATTCGATCTTTCGGTCGAAGAAATCTTCCCTGCCTTGCTCGGCGGGGCTGCACTTGTTCTGGCCCCCTCGATATTTGGTTCTGTGGATCATGGCTGCGCAGAGATATCTGCACACCCACGGGCAACGGTCGTGCATTTGACAATGGCGCATTGGCATAGCCTTGTCGGCGCATGGAAGCAATCGCCAGAGCTGGCACGGACACAACTGCAAGGCGTGCGGCTTCTCAATGTGACTGGAGATGCGATATCTCCGCAGAAGTTGAGGGAGTGGTATGCGTTCAGGCCTCACAACATCGAGGTTGTCAATACC
>NZ_JZIM01000016.1:0-72807 GCF_000963215.1 Xanthomonas sp. MUS 060 | reverse complement strand
GCGACGCCACAACCCAAGGATGCGGCGAAGGGCGGCCAAGCAGGATCAGAAAGTTGCAGCTCTTTTACAACCGTCCGTGATATCGGGGTAGAACCCTCCTCATCGCGGTTAGACCAGTTGAGCAGCGGCATCTAAGACATCCCTTCGAACAGACGCCAAGTATCGGTTAGGGGCGCCTTGGGGCCAATGCCCGCGCAAGCCCGGCCACTACATGTGAGTGTGTAATGACCCTGCGGTTCCTGCTCAGGTCATCTGAATTTCTCAGGTCATCTGAATTTAATGTGCCACAACCCAAGGATGCGGCGAAGGGCGGCCAAGCAGGATCAGAAAGTTGCAGCTCTTTTACAACCGTCCGTGATATCGGGGTAGAACCCTCCTCATCGCGGTTAGACCAGTTGAGCAGCGGCATCTAAGACATCCCTTCGAACAGACGCCAAGTATCGGTTAGGGGCGCCTTGGGGCCAATGCCCGCGCAAGCCCGGCCACTACATGTGAGTGTGTAATGACCCTGCGGTTCCTGCTCAGGTCATCTGAATTTCTCAGGTCATCTGAATTTAATGTAAAAACATAGACCGCATCCGGGGCTTGCATTCTGAGTTCTTGATGCGGGCCTTGGCTGTTGTAAAAGGCAATCAAATCACCACCCACCACAACACCTGCCCGATGACGTGAATCCACGACACGCGCATCACGTTAAAATTGCGATAATATATCGCTTCATCCGGATGGATGCAGCAACACTAACCAGCGACGCCCCCGAAACGAAGCGCCGCTGGTCTTCACGGTCATCGTTTCAGGAGAGTCCCCATGTCGTATGCGTTCGCCACGCCGCTGAGCCTGGCCATCGCCCTGGCCCTGTCTGCCCCCGCTCTGGCGCAGCAGGCCGATCCCGCCGCCACCAATCTGGACACGGTCATCGTCACCGGCACCCGTGCCAGCGGCCGCACCGTGCTCGAATCCACCGCACCGGTGGACGTGCTCAGCGCCGAGGACATTCGCCGCGCCGGCGTGGTCAATGGCGAACTCGGCAGCGCGCTGCAAGCGCTGCTGCCGTCGTTCAATTTCCCGCGCCAGTCCAACTCCGGCGGCGCCGACCACGTCCGCGCCGCGCAGTTGCGCGGGCTCTCGCCGGACCAGGTACTGGTGCTGATCAACGGCAAGCGCCGCCATACCTCGGCCCTGGTCAATACCGACAGCAAGATCGGCAAGGGCACCACGCCGGTGGATTTCAATGCCATTCCGATCAGCGCGATCAAGCGCATCGAAGTGCTGCGCGACGGCGCGGGCGCGCAGTACGGTTCCGACGCGGTGGCCGGGGTGATCAATGTGATCCTCGACGACGATCCGGACAGCGGCGCGCTGGAAACCAGTTACGGCGCCAACCATACCGACGTGAAGCCGATCCATCGCACCGTCACCGACGGCCAGACCGGCTATGCCAGCGGCAAGGTCGGCACCCGTCTGGGCGAGGATGGCGGCTTCTTCAAGGTCGGCCTGGAACTGAAACACCACGACGGCACCAACCGTGCCGGCTTCGATGAAATCCCTCCGTTCGAAGCGCAAACCCCAGCCAATCTGGCCCTGGCCGGCAAGCGCAATTACGTACTCGGCGATGGCGCGAGCAAGGACCTCAACGGCTGGATCAACGGCAAGGTGCCGTTCGGCCAGGGCAGCGAGCTCTATTTCTTCGGTACCTACAACCAGCGCGACACCCAGGGCGCCAACTATTTCCGTTATCCCGACAGTGTCGCCAACTGGCTGCAGGTCTACCCCAGCGGTTACCGGCCGGTGTCGCTGGGCGAAAACCGCGACGTGCAAGGCGTCAGCGGCGCACGCGGACAATGGGGCGACTGGAACTACGACGCCAGTCTCGACTATGGCCGCAACGATTTCACCTACCGGCTGAAACACTCGCTCAACGCCTCGCTCGGCCCCGGCAGCCCGACCCGCTTCAAGACCGGCGACTACGCTTTCGAGCAAGGCGTCGCCAACCTCGACCTGAGCCGCAGCCTCGACGCCGCTGGCGCCACCCACACGCTCGGTACCGGCGTGGAACTGCGCCGCGAGCATTACCGCACCCGGCCGGGCGATCCGGCCAGCTACGCTGCCGGCCCCTACACCGACCGTCCCACCGGCGCCCAGGCCGGTGGCGGGCTGACGCCGCAGGATGCAACCGACATCTCGCGCAATGTCGCCAGTCTCTACGCCAGCCTGTCCAGCCAGTTCGGCGAAAAATTCTCCACCGATCTGGCCGCGCGCTACGAGCATTACCAGGACTTTGGCAGCGAACTCACCGGCAAGCTTGCCGCGCGCTATGAATTCGCGCCCGCCTTCGCGCTGCGCGGTGCGATTTCCAACAACTTCCACGCACCGTCGCTGAGCCAGATCGGCTACGAGGCCAGCTCCAGCGGCTACGACGCCGCCGGACGCCTGCTGCAAGGCCGGCTGCTGTCGGTCGACAACCCGATCGCGCAAGCGCTCGGCGCACGCACGCTGCAACCGGAGAAATCGGTCAACTACAGCCTGGGCTTCACCAGCCGCATCGACCCGCACTTCGACCTGTCGCTGGACCTGTTCCAGATCGATATCGACAAACGCATCGCGCTGTCGGAAAACATCGACGGCACCGCACTGACCGACTTCGTGGCACAACGCTTCGGCATTGCCGGCCTGCAAAGCGCCAACTTCTTCGTCAACGCCGCCGACACCCGCACCCGTGGCGCCGAATTGGTCGGCAACTGGCGGCAGGCCTTGGGCGACGGCCAACTGCAACTCACCGGCACCTGGAGTTACGCCAAGACCCAATTGCAGAACGTGGTCGCCACGCCTGCACCGTTGCTGGCACTGAATCCGGACTACGTGCTGTTCGGCATCGAAGAACGCAACACCCTGACCGGCGCCGCGCCGCGTACCCGCGCACAACTGGCCGCGAACTGGAGCGATACGCGCTGGTCGTTGCAGACCCGGCTCAGCCGCTACGGCAGCGTCACCCGCATCTTCGATTTCGGCGGCGGCTTCGCGCCACAGCAGACCTACAGCGCCAAGTGGCAACTCGATGCCGAAGTCGAATATCACCTCACTGAGCAGTGGAGCGTGGCCATCGGTGGACAGAATCTCACCGACGCCTACGCCGACCGCTCCAACAGCGATATCTCCTACTTCGGCAACCTCCCCTACGACGTGCTATCGCCAATCGGCAGCAATGGCGCGTATTACTACGGACGCGTGCGCTACAGCTTCTAAGCGTCGCCGACGAAACTGCTACGCCCGCTGCCAGACGGGCGTGGACAGTGCTCGGAACCGCATGTCCCCCTTTGTACATTGCGGTTCCTGCGCGTTGTCCGGGCATGCCCGGCAGCGACTGCCGAGGTTTTTCAGCCACGCTACGTCCGCGCATCCGGCAAGCCGAATACCACGCGGACGCCGCCACCCCCACGCTCAACTTCTCCCTAACGTGGGCTGGGCGATGATGGGCAAATGGCAGACGCTCGCCCCCTCCGACCGCCGCCGCCACGCCTGGACGATGCCTGTGCATTGTTCCTCGACGTGGATGGCACGCTCATCCCATTCGCCGAACACCCCGAACGGGTGCAGTTGTTACCCCAGGTGCGCGATGCGATTGGCCGCCTGTACGCACGGCTCGGCGGTGCCGTCGCGCTTGTCAGCGGGCGTCCGCTGACGCAACTGGATGCCTTGTTCGCGCCATTGCGATTGCCTGCCGCCGGATTGCACGGCCACGAGCTACGCGCCGATGCCACAGCGCGCGCCAGAATATCCGCCGACACAGGAGCATGCCTGCATCTGCTGCAGACGCGCGCCGCACCGCTAGCCCAGACCTACCCGGGCGTACTGGTCGAAGACAAAGGTGCCAGCTTGGCACTGCACTGGCGCGCGGCACCGGCCGCAGCCGAGCAGATACTGACCTTCGCCCGCGAACAGATCGCCACTCTCCCCGGCTATCGCCTGCAACCCGGCGACCATGTCATCGAATTCGTTCCCGAAGGCAGCGACAAGGGTGTCGCAGTGAACACGCTGCTGCTGCAGCCGCCATTCCATGGACGCCGCCCGGTCTTCGTCGGCGACGATCTCACCGACGAATTCGGCTTCGCCGCCGCCAATCAGGCCGGCGGCTGGAGCGTGCTGGTCGGCCACCGCGCCTACAGCGCCGCCACCTACGCGCTGCCAGATCCACACGGCGTCCACACCTGGCTGCGCGATAACGCCGTATGAGAGCGGCACCGCCGCGCACGCACGCCCCCTGCACCATCGCCGCCCCCTGTTTTCCGCACAAGGACACGTCCACTCCATGAACTCCCCCAACCTCGACCTCGGCGTCATCGGCAACGGCAGCTTCGGCGCACTGATCGACAAACGCGCCAGTGTGGTATGGAGTTGCCTGCCGGCATTCGACGGCGACCCCGCATTCTGCGCGCTGCTATCACCGCGCTCGCATCCTGGCGGCGACTTCAGCATCGAACTGGAAGACTTCGTCGATAGCGATCAGCAGTATCTGACCAACACCGCGATCCTGCGCACCGTTCTGCGCGATACGCATGGAGGGTCGGTGGAAGTGATCGATTTCGCGCCGCGCTGGCGCAACAACGGACGCTTCTACCGTCCGGTGAGCATCATCCGCCAAGTGCGGCCACTGACCGGCAACCCACGCATCCGGGTGTTGGCGCGGCCACTGGCCGACTGGGGCGCGAACACACCCGAAAGCACCTGGGGCAGCAACCATGTGCGCTGGCTACTGCCGGACTTCACCCTGCGCCTGACCACCGACGTCCCGGTGCGCTTCATTCGCGACGAATTGCCGTTCGTGCTCAGCCATCCGGTCAACCTGGTGCTGGGCGTGGACGAATCGCTGACCCGCTCACTGACCGGCTACGTCCAGGAGGCGCAGGAGCGCACCGAGGAATATTGGCGCGAATGGGTGCGCCATCTGTCAGTGCCGCTGGACTGGCAGGACGCGGTGATCCGCAGCGCGATCACCCTGAAACTGTGCCAGTACGAGGACAGCGGCGCGATCATCGCCGCGATGACCACCTCCATTCCGGAGGCACCGGATACGCCACGCAACTGGGACTATCGCTACTGCTGGCTGCGCGACGCCGCCTTCGTGGTGCGCGCGCTGAACCGGCTCGGCGCCACCCGCACCATGGAACAGTTTCTGGGCTACATCTTCAACATCGCCACCACCGACGGTAGCCTGCAACCGCTGTACGGCATCGGCTTCGAAGCGGCGCTGGAGGAACACGAGGTCACATCGCTGGCCGGCTACCGCGGCATGGGCCCGGTGCGGCGCGGCAACCTGGCTTGGATCCAGAAGCAGCACGACGTGTACGGCAGCGTGGTGCTGGCCTCCACGCAACTGTTCTTCGACCTTCGCCTCAAAGATCAGGGCGACATCCACACCTTCCTGCGTCTGGAGCCACTGGGCGAGCACGCCTTCGCCCTATACGACGTGCCCGACGCGGGGCTATGGGAATTCCGTGGCCGTGCCGAAGTGCATACCTATACCAGCGCGATGTGCTGGGCCGCCTGCGACCGCCTGGCCAAGATCGCCGCACGCCTGGGACTGGAAGACCGAGTGACATACTGGCGCGAGCGCGCCGAGCGCATCCGCGAACGCGTCTTGGCCGACGCATGGAATCCGCAGTTGGGCCACTTCACCGACACCTTCAACGGCCATCGGCTGGACGCCTCGCTGCTGCTGTTGGCCGACATCGGCTTCATCGCGGCGGACGATCCACGCTTCATCGCCACGGTCGAGGCAATCGGGCGCGACCTCAAGCACGGCGACGCGTTGTACCGCTACGTGACACCGGACGACTTCGGCGCACCGGAAACCAGTTTCACCATTTGCACGTTCTGGTACATCGACGCGCTGGCCGCGATCGGGCGCACGGCCGAGGCACGCGAACTGTTCGAACGCATTCTCGCGCGACGCAATCACCTGGGCCTGCTCTCCGAAGACCTGGCATTCGACAACGGCGAAGCCTGGGGAAATTTCCCGCAGACCTATTCGCACGTTGGCCTGATGATCGCCGCGATGCGGTTGTCGCGTAGCTGGCAGGAGGCTTCATGAGCCGATTGGTGGTGGTGTCCAACCGCGTGGCCGTCCCGGGCGAGAACCACGCCGGTGGTCTGGCGGTGGGGCTGCTCGCCGCACTCAAGGAACGCGGCGGCATGTGGTTCGGCTGGAGCGGCAAGACCGTGCGCGGCGACAGCGGCGCATTGCACGAACAGACCCAGGGTCCCATCCGCTTCGTCACCATGGATCTGAACCGCGCAGACGTGGATGGGTATTACAACGGCTTCGCCAATCGCACGTTATGGCCGTTGCTGCATTTTCGCTTGGATCTGGTCGACTACGACCGTGCCACTCGCGCGTGCTACCGTCGGGTCAACGCGCTGTTCGCCGAGAAGCTCGCGCCGCTGTTGCGCGAAGACGATACGGTGTGGATCCATGACTACCATCTGATTCCGCTGGGCGCCTATCTGCGCGAACGTGGTGTCGGTTGTCGCATCGGCTTTTTCCTGCACGTACCGTTTCCCTCGGCCGACCTGATCCAGGCGTTGCCCGAGCACGCGCAATTGTTTTCCGGCTTTTATGCCTACGATCTGGTGGGCTTCCAGACCCAACGCGACGTGGACCGTTTTCAGGCTTACGTGCGTCTGTTCGGTGGTGGCAAGGTGGTCAAGGATGGCCTACTGGAAGCACCCGGCGGTGGCCGCTTTCGCGCCGGGATGTTCCCGATCGGCATCGATACCGCGTTGATCGCGCAGCAAGCGCGCGTGGCGATGTCCAAACGCGCGGTGCGCGATTTGCGCAACAGCTTACGCGAGCGCCAGCTGGCAATCGGCGTGGATCGGCTGGATTACTCGAAAGGATTGCCGGAGCGCTTCCTCGGGTTCGAGCGTTACCTCGAGCGGCACCCGAAACAGCGCGCCAGCCTGACCTATCTGCAGATCGCCCCGGTCTCGCGCGGCGAAGTCCCCGAATACAAGCAACTGCGCAACCAGCTCGAACAGATCGCCGGCCATATCAACGGCGGCCATGCCGAACCGGATTGGACGCCGCTGCGCTACGTCAATCGCAACTTCACCCACGCCACGCTCACCGGCTTCTACCGTGCCGCGCAGATCGGCGTGGTGACACCACTGCGCGACGGGATGAACCTGGTCGCCAAGGAATATGTCGCCGCGCAGGACCCGGAAAATCCCGGCGTACTGATCCTATCGCTGCTGGCCGGTGCGGCCAACGAACTGAAAGACGCGCTGTTGGTGAATCCGCACGATCTGGACGGCGTTGCCGACGCCATCGCCACCGCCGCGTCGCTACCCAAGGCGCAGCGCATCGAACGCTGGCAGGCGATGATGGACCACCTGCGCAAGCACGATATCAGCGCCTGGCGCCAGAGCTACCTGCAGGAACTGGAACGCTGACACCAGCGAACGCAGTGCGCCGCCAGACGATTGGCGAGCTACCCAACTGTGCGAACAACGAAGCGCTCAGTCCGCGATCCACGCCAGCGTCGCCATGCGTCCGGTACGGCCATCGCGGCGATAGGAATAAAAACGCGCCGCGTCGGCGATGGTGCACAGGCCACCGCCGTACACCTGCGCCGGGTCCAATCCGGCTGCGACCAGACGTTGCCGCGCCAGCGCATACAAATAATCCACGTTCCAGTGTCCGGGGCGGGTGGGGACGAACGCATTGGTCGCCGCCGCATCGTGCTGCAGGAACGCCTCACGCACGTTGACGCCAACCTCATAGCGCTGCGGACCGGCCGCCGGCCCCAACCAAGCCTGCAATCGCGACGGCGGCGTGCGCAACGCCGCCACGGTCGCTTCGAGCACACCGCCAGCCAGGCCCTGCCAGCCGGCGTGCGCGGCGCCGATCTCGCGACCATCGCACGCGGCGAACACCACCGGCAGGCAATCGGCGGTCAGGATCGCCAGTACCACGCCGGGTTCGGCGGTCACTGCGGCGTCGGCAATGGGTTCGGCGTCGATACCATGCGCCGTCGGTGGCTGTTCGAAACGCAGCACCTGCACGCCATGCACCTGCCGCAGCCAGTGCGGCGGCGACGGCAGCGCCAAGCCAGCCACCAATGCCTCGCGGTTGCGCTGCACGATCGCCGGATCGTCACCATCGGCGGCGCTGCGATTGCCCAGGTTGAAGCGGTCGAACGGCGGCGACGAGGCGCCGGCACCGCCGCGCAGCGTGGTGAACGCGCACACCCCAGATGGAGCCGGCCAATCAGCGCGCATGGCGAAGTCGTTCATCGGCGCCACGCTGCGCACAGACAGCCCGGCTCAGCGCCTGTGGATGCAGATCGCCGCGCCATGGTTTAGCGCCGCGCCTGCTCGGCAGCCAACTGCGAATCGGCGCGCAGCACCGTCAGCAGCCGCTGTAGGTCCGCCGGCACCGCAGCCGTGACACGCACCGGCTCGCCATGCAGCGGATGCTTGAACTCCAGGATCTCGGCGTGCAGCGCCTGACGCTTGAAACCGCGCAGTTCAGCGATCAGGGCGTCGGTCGCTCCCTTGGGCAGTTTCAGCGGGCCGCCGTACAACGGATCGCCGATGATCGGGTGCTTGAGGTGTGCCATATGCACGCGGATCTGGTGCGTGCGTCCGGTCTCCAGGCGGCATTCCAGCGCCGTGTGCGCGCGGAAGCGGTCGCGTAGTCGGTAATGGGTGACCGCGTCACGGCCATCCTCGCGCACCGCCATGCGCAGGCGGTCGCGCGGATGACGGTCGATCGGCGCGTTGGCGGTACCACCGGAGACCAGCGCTCCGACCACCACCGCCAGATACTGCCGATGCACCTGGCGCGCGGCCAGTTGCGCCACCAGCGAGGTATGCGCCTGCAGGGTCCGCGCCACCACCATGGCACCGCTGGTGTCCTTGTCCAGGCGGTGCACGATGCCGGCGCGCGGCAACGCCGACAACCCCGGGTCGCGGTACAACAGGGCGTTGACCAGGGTACCGCTCGGATTACCCGCGCCCGGATGCACCACCAACCCGGCCGGCTTGTTCAACGCGATGACCTGATCGTCCTCGTACAGCACCTCCAGCGGAATGTCCTCCGGCAGAGCGTGGGTCTGGGTGTCCAGCACCGCGTGCAGGCTGGCGATTTCGCCACCACGCAGCGAGTCGCGCGGCCGCGCCGGGGCGCCGTCGAGCAGGGCATCGCCGGATTTGATCCATTCAGCCAGGCGCGAGCGCGAGTATTCGGGAAACAATTCGGCCAGCACCGCATCGAAGCGGCGGCCGGCGGCATGGTCGGGCACACGCGCCTGGCGCGGGCCGTCGCTGGCGGCATCCTCGGGGAAGTCCGGGAGGGTATTGGGCATTGGCTGGGGCAGGATCGGTCGGGAAATAGGGGGGCGCGACGGCCGTAGTCAGTCGCAGGACAGGCCACTAGGCTATCATCGCCCCCTCGCATTCCTGCCGTGTCCCGCCCGAACTCATGATCCGACGCTCCGTCCCGCTGTCCGCGCACGTCCGTTTCATCGCCCTGCTGCTGGTCACGCTGATCGTGGCGACGGGTTGCCACCGCCACCCACGTTCCAGTGTCCGGGGCGGGTGGGGACGAACGCATTGGTCGCCGCCGCATCGTGCTGCAGGAACGCCTCACGCACGTTGACGCCAACCTCATAGCGCTGCGGACCGGCCGCCGGCCCCAACCAAGCCTGCAATCGCGACGGCGGCGTGCGCAACGCCGCCACGGTCGCTTCGAGCACACCGCCAGCCAGGCCCTGCCAGCCGGCGTGCGCGGCGCCGATCTCGCGACCATCGCACGCGGCGAACACCACCGGCAGGCAATCGGCGGTCAGGATCGCCAGTACCACGCCGGGTTCGGCGGTCACTGCGGCGTCGGCAATGGGTTCGGCGTCGATACCATGCGCCGTCGGTGGCTGTTCGAAACGCAGCACCTGCACGCCATGCACCTGCCGCAGCCAGTGCGGCGGCGACGGCAGCGCCAAGCCAGCCACCAATGCCTCGCGGTTGCGCTGCACGATCGCCGGATCGTCACCATCGGCGGCGCTGCGATTGCCCAGGTTGAAGCGGTCGAACGGCGGCGACGAGGCGCCGGCACCGCCGCGCAGCGTGGTGAACGCGCACACCCCAGATGGAGCCGGCCAATCAGCGCGCATGGCGAAGTCGTTCATCGGCGCCACGCTGCGCACAGACAGCCCGGCTCAGCGCCTGTGGATGCAGATCGCCGCGCCATGGTTTAGCGCCGCGCCTGCTCGGCAGCCAACTGCGAATCGGCGCGCAGCACCGTCAGCAGCCGCTGTAGGTCCGCCGGCACCGCAGCCGTGACACGCACCGGCTCGCCATGCAGCGGATGCTTGAACTCCAGGATCTCGGCGTGCAGCGCCTGACGCTTGAAACCGCGCAGTTCAGCGATCAGGGCGTCGGTCGCTCCCTTGGGCAGTTTCAGCGGGCCGCCGTACAACGGATCGCCGATGATCGGGTGCTTGAGGTGTGCCATATGCACGCGGATCTGGTGCGTGCGTCCGGTCTCCAGGCGGCATTCCAGCGCCGTGTGCGCGCGGAAGCGGTCGCGTAGTCGGTAATGGGTGACCGCGTCACGGCCATCCTCGCGCACCGCCATGCGCAGGCGGTCGCGCGGATGACGGTCGATCGGCGCGTTGGCGGTACCACCGGAGACCAGCGCTCCGACCACCACCGCCAGATACTGCCGATGCACCTGGCGCGCGGCCAGTTGCGCCACCAGCGAGGTATGCGCCTGCAGGGTCCGCGCCACCACCATGGCACCGCTGGTGTCCTTGTCCAGGCGGTGCACGATGCCGGCGCGCGGCAACGCCGACAACCCCGGGTCGCGGTACAACAGGGCGTTGACCAGGGTACCGCTCGGATTACCCGCGCCCGGATGCACCACCAACCCGGCCGGCTTGTTCAACGCGATGACCTGATCGTCCTCGTACAGCACCTCCAGCGGAATGTCCTCCGGCAGAGCGTGGGTCTGGGTGTCCAGCACCGCGTGCAGGCTGGCGATTTCGCCACCACGCAGCGAGTCGCGCGGCCGCGCCGGGGCGCCGTCGAGCAGGGCATCGCCGGATTTGATCCATTCAGCCAGGCGCGAGCGCGAGTATTCGGGAAACAATTCGGCCAGCACCGCATCGAAGCGGCGGCCGGCGGCATGGTCGGGCACACGCGCCTGGCGCGGGCCGTCGCTGGCGGCATCCTCGGGGAAGTCCGGGAGGGTATTGGGCATTGGCTGGGGCAGGATCGGTCGGGAAATAGGGGGGCGCGACGGCCGTAGTCAGTCGCAGGACAGGCCACTAGGCTATCATCGCCCCCTCGCATTCCTGCCGTGTCCCGCCCGAACTCATGATCCGACGCTCCGTCCCGCTGTCCGCGCACGTCCGTTTCATCGCCCTGCTGCTGGTCACGCTGATCGTGGCGACGGGTTGCCACCGCCACAAAAAGGACCCGGAAGAAGGAATGCCGGTGGAGCAGTTGTACCAGCGAGCGCACGGACAGATGGAGAGCGGCAACTGGTCCGGTGCCGATCACAGCTTCAAGCGTCTGATCGCGCAGTACCCCTATGGCGAGTACACCGAGCAGGCGATGATCGAGAGTGCCTATGCCCAGTACAAGGCCGGCAAGCACGACGACGCGGTGTCCACCATCGACCGCTTCATCCGCACCTACCCGACCCAGCGCAACATCGCCTACATGTACTACCTGCGCGGGTTGTCCAATTCCAACCGCGATACGGTGTTCCTGCGTCGGTTGTGGTCGCTGGACCCCAGCCGCCGCGATCTGTCCACCCCGCAGCAGGCCTACGCCGATTTCAACACCGTCGCCGATCGCTACCCCAACAGCCGTTATGCCGCCGACGCGCGTCAACGCATGATCGCGCTGCGCAACGTCTTCGCGCAGCACGAACTGGACAATGCGCTGTATTACCTGCGACGTGGCGCCTGGGTGTCGGCCACCTCGCGCGCCGACTATTTGTTGGAAACCTACCCGCAAAGCGCGTTCCAGTACGACGCGGTGGCGGTGCTGGCCGATGCCTATACCCACCTGGGCAACAAGACCCTGGCCGCCGACGCGCGCCGGGTACTGGAACTCAACGATCCCAAGCATCCCTGGCTGAGCGGCCAGTGGCCGAAGTATCCGTGGATGGTCCGCAAGCTCAATCCGTTCGCCGGCGAAAAATCCGCCGCGACCGGGCAATCCAACTCGCAGATGACGAACTGATCCACGCGGTCCGATCCATCCGCAACGCATCTACCGACAGGGGCCGCCAGGCCCCTGTCGCGTTGTGACACCGCCGTGTGCGCCGCCACAGGCATGACGGTGCCACGGCGACCTACCTTGACGGTCCTTTGCACGAACCTGCGCAATCGGCCATGGCGCGAGCGCCAACGGCTATGCTGCGCGAATGTTCGAACTGCATCGGGTCACCCGCCGTTACGGCGACACGCTGGCGCTGGACCGGGTCGATCTGCATATCGACACCGGCCGCACCACTGCCTTGATCGGCCCCAGCGGTGCCGGCAAGTCCAGTGTGCTGCGAATGCTGCTCGGGCTGGAATGGCCCGATCGCGGCGAGGTCCGCTTCCAGGGCGAACCCCTGCGCCACGCCACCTTGCTGGCGCAACGCCGACGCATCGGCTATGTGATCCAGGAAGGCGGGCTGTTTCCGCACCTGAGCGCACGCGACAACGCCGCGTTGCTGGCGCGCACGCTGGGCTGGAAGCGGCCTCGGATCGAAGCGCGCCTGCACGAACTCACCGCCCTGTGTCGTCTGCCGGAAACGCTGCTGGCACGCTATCCCGCCGAACTCTCCGGAGGCCAGCGACAGCGTGTGGGGCTGATCCGCGCGCTGCTGCTGGACCCGCCGGTGCTGTTGTTGGACGAACCCTTGGGCGCACTCGACCCCATCGTGCGCCACGAACTGCAAACGCACATGCGCGAGCTGTTCGCGCTGCTCGGCAAGACCGTCGTGCTGGTCACCCATGACGTCGCCGAAGCCGCCTACCTGGGCGATACCCTGGTGCTCATGCGCAGCGGCCGCGTGCTTCAACAAGGCAGCGCACGCAGCCTGCTGGAGGCGCCAGTCGATCCGTTCGTCGGTCAGTTCCTGCACGCGCAACGCAGCCTGCTGGAGGCGCGATGACCGCGCCGCGGCTGGCCCGCACCGCCCTGCTCGGCCTCCTGGTCGCACTGCTTGCGGCTCCAGCGCGGGCGACGCCGGAACCGGTCGTGGTCGGCTCCAAGAATTTCACCGAAGCCGTGATCCTGGGGGAAATCGCCGCCACCGCCGGGCGCCAAGCCGGGGTGGAGGTCGAGCACCGGCGTCAACTCGGCGGTACCCGCATCCTGTGGCGCGCGCTGCAACAGGGCTCAATCGACGCTTACGCCGAATACACCGGCACCCTGGCGACGGAACTGCTGCAGTTGCCCGCTGCCGACGACGCCGCGCTGCGTCGCGCGCTGGCCCGGCACGGCCTGGCGATGAGCGCGCCATTGGGCTTCGACAACACCTATGCCCTGGGCATGCGCCGGGCACGCGCGCAAGCGTTGGGCATCGCCCGTCTTTCCGACCTCGCCGCGCATCCGACGCTGAAGTTCGGCCTGAGCAACGAATTCCTCTCGCGCGCAGACGGATGGCCCGGCATGCGCGCCGCCTACCAGTTGCCGCAGACCGCCACCGGCCTGGACCACGACCTGGCCTACCGCGCACTGGACAGCGGCGCGATCGATCTCACCGACCTGTACAGCACCGACGCCGACATCCCCGCGCACGACCTGCGGGTACTGCAGGACGACCGGCATTACTTCCCGCGCTATGCCGCCGTCTTCGTTTACCGGCAGGACCTGGCACAACGCGCGCCACGCTTCGTACAGGCGCTGGAGAAGCTGGGCGGACGCATCGATGCGGCGACGATGCGGCGACTCAATGCCCAGGTCAAACTGCAGCATCGCGCCGAGAGCGCGGTCGCGGCGGACTGGCTGGGGATGACCGCACCCGTGCAGGACGGACGCCTGCCGCGGCTGCTGCAACGCACCCGCGAACACCTGACCCTGGTCGGATTATCGCTATGGCTAGCGCTCTTGGTGGCGCTGCCGCTGGGCATCCTCGCCGCGTACCGCCCACGGCTGGGTCAAGCGCTGCTGGCAGTGACCGGCGTCTTGCAGACCTTGCCGTCGCTGGCGGTGTTCGTGTTCATGATCCCGCTGTTCGGCATCGGGGCGAAACCGGCAATCGCCGCGCTGTTCCTGTACAGCCTGCTGCCGATCGTGCGCAACACCCACGCCGGCCTGACCGGCATCGCCCGCGAATTGCGCGAAACCGCCGCGGCCATCGGCTTGCCAACGGGCACACGCCTATGGCGGATCGAACTGCCACTGGCCCTGCGCACCATCCTGGCGGGGATCAAGACCGCGGCGGTGATCAATGTCGGCACCGCCACGCTGGGGGCCCTGATCGGTGCCGGCGGCTACGGCCAGCCGATTCTCACCGGCATCCGCCTGGACAAGCTCGGCCTGATTCTGGAAGGCGCGGTGCCGGCCGCGGCTCTGGCGCTGCTGGTGCAGGGCCTGTTCGAAGCGCTGGAACGCTGGCTGACGCCACGCGGTCTACGGCTGGCCGCGCGACGCTGAAGCCACGCGAGGTCGCACTCAGGCGCGTGCGACCTCGCCCATCTCGACCGCGAGGTCGTGCATCGTTGCAATCTCCAGGTGCAGATACGGCGCGATGCGCAAGACATCGTGGCGATGGGTACAGACCACCTGCGCACGCTGTCGCCACGGCAACAAGCGCTGCAACGCCGACGCTGGCGGTCGCAGTGCGAACACATGCGGCGCGTGCCCGGGCGCGATCCAATCGCCCAATCCCTGCGCCAACAATCCATCTGCGAACGCCGCGCTCAACTCGCCCAGCCGCTTGGCGATGCGCGCCGGCTGCCAATGCCGCACCTGCTGCATGGCCGCGTGCGCCATCGCCAGGCGCAGCGGATCGGCGACCCCTCCAGCATCGAAGCGACGCGCGCCGGCACAGTAGCGCGGTGGCGCATCGGCCGGGAAATCCCAGTCGCCACCAGGATCGCGCGCTTGCCAGTGCTGCTCGAACGGCACGCCGTGCGCCCGCCAGTGCGGCGAGGCCCACAGCCAGGCCAGCCCCATCGGCCCAAGCAACCATTTATGCCCGACCGCGACGATGAAGTCCGGTCGCCACGCCGCCAGCCGCGCCGGCAGCACACCCAGGCTCTGACTCAGATCCAGCACCAGCATCGCCCCCGCCGCATGCACACGCGGCGCGATCCGGTCCAGATCCAGCAACGTGCCATCGCGCCAGTATGCGTTGGGTAACGCCGCCACACGCACACGCGGCTGTGCGTCGAGCGTCTGCAGCACCGCGGCGGTCCAGTCCTGACCCGGCGTGCGCCGCACCACCACCAGATGCGCGCCTGTCTCCACGCAGCGCTGCTGCCACACCAGCAGATTCGATGGGAACTGGCCCTCAAGCAACAACACCGCATCGCCTGAGGCCAGTGTCACCTGCCGTGCGGCGATGGCCAAACCGTAGGCCGCCGATGGCACCATCGCCACGCCATCATGATCGTGTTCGAACACTGTTGCGGCGGCAAGCACACGCAATTGCTCGATCTGCGCGCGCCAATCGTCGAAAGACAAGCGCCAGGACGCAATCGAATCGGTCAGCGCCGCTTGGCCTGCTGCCAGCACGCTGGCCAAGCGCGGCCCCTTGCTGGCCGTGTCCAGATAGCGCACTGCGGCCGGCAACACGAAAGCACCCGACGCCACCGGCAGATCGACCACGCACGCCGTGTGCAGATCGCCAATCTCGTTGCTGGAAGCGGCTGTAGACATCGCGCAAGCCTATCGCCAATATCCACCACGCGTGACGGAATATTCACGGCACTCCCCCAAGACTGGGAAAATGCAAGCAACCTCTCCAGCGGCATCGGCTTCCACCACGCGCTGCACCACCGCACTGGCGGCACGCCTGCACCATGTGCGCCAACGCAGCCGGCAACTGGCCGCACCGTTGAGCGAGGAAGACGCCATGGTGCAGAGCATGGACGACGCCAGTCCGGCCAAATGGCATCTGGCCCATACCACTTGGTTCTTCGAACGCTTCGTATTGTCGGCCGACCCCGCCTACCGCCCAGTGGACCCGCAGTGGGACTACCTGTTCAACAGCTACTACCAGAGCCTCGGTCCGGCGCACGCACGGCCGCACCGCGGCCTGTTGTCGCGCCCATCGCTGGCGCAAGTGCTGGACTATCGCAGCGAAATCGAAACGCGCGTGTTGGCACGGCTGCAGCAGGGCGCGCTAGCACCGCAGGCACTGCAGGCGCTGGAATTGGGCTTGCAGCACGAACAACAACATCAGGAATTGCTGCTGACTGATATCAAACACGCGTTCTGGCGTAACCCGCTGGGGCCAGCATACCGTTCGGATTTGCACGTCCAGCGCGCACCGGCCACCAGCTTGCGCTGGCTCCAGCGCGACGAGCAGATCTGCATGATCGGCGCCCCCGCTTGGCCGGCGCATGCGGACTTCGCCTACGACAACGAGTCGCCACAGCACCGCGTGCTGGTGCCGGCGCACGCGCTGGCCAGTCGTCCGGCCAGCAACGCCGAGTACGCCGAGTTCATCGCCGACGGCGGCTATCGCAGCATCGGCCTGTGGCTCAACGACGGCTGGGCGCGGCGCGCCGCCGAGGACTGGCAGCGGCCGCTGTACTGGCACGCCGACGGCGTGCGCGAGTTCACCCTGGGCGGCTGGCGCGAGCGCGATCCGCATGCGCCGGTGTGCCACCTGAGTCTGTTCGAGGCCGATGCCTACGCACGCTGGGCCGGCGCACGCCTGCCGACCGAGATGGAGTGGGAACAAGCCGCCACCGGCATCGCCATTGCCGGCAACTTCGCCGATGCCGATGCACTGCATCCACAACCATCGACGCCAACGGAAACAGGGCTGCAACAGTTGTTCGGCGATGTCTGGGAGTGGACCGGCAGTGCCTATCTGCCGTATCCGGGGTTTCGCCCGTGGTCGGGCGCGTTGGGCGAATACAACGGCAAGTTCATGAACGCGCAATGGGTGTTGCGTGGCGGTAGCTGCGCCACCCCGCACGACCACATCCGCGCCAGCTATCGCAATTTCTTCCCCTCCGATGCGCGGTGGCAGTTCGCCGGCGTGCGCCTGGCCAAGGACCCCGCATGAATGCCGCAACCGCCCGTGCCCTGACCGAAGCCGCATTGACCGACCTGCATCCGCAGCCGGACGATATCCTCGCCGATGCAATCGATGGATTATCGCGCAGCCCCAAACAATTGCCGTCCAAGTATTTCTACGACACCGAGGGGTCGCGTCTGTTCGAAGCGATCACGCATCAGCCCGAGTATTACCTGACCCGTACCGAGTTGAGCCTGCTGGAAGCACATATGCCATCGATTGCGCAGGCCGTGGGTATCGGCGCGCATGTGGTGGAACTGGGCAGCGGTAGCGGACGCAAAACACAACTGCTGCTGGACGGCCTACGCATGCCGGTGGCCTATACCCCAATCGAAATGGCGCGCGACATCCTGATGTCCAGCACCACGCGCCTGACCGAATGCTTCCCGCACATCCAAATGCTGCCGGTGTGCGCCGACTTCACCGCACCGGTTCCTCTACCGCAGCCACAACGCGACGCACGCCGCACGCTGGTGTTCTTCCCCGGCTCGACTCTGGGTAACTTCACCCGCGAGGACGGCATCGCACTGCTGCGCTCGATACGCACGACCATGCGCGAGCACGGCTGCGCGCTGATCGGTCTCGACCTGATCAAGGATCCCGCAGTGCTGGAGGCGGCCTACAACGATGCCGCTGGCGTCACAGCCGCATTCACGTTGAACCTGCTGCGCCGCCTCAACCGCGAAATCGGCAGCGACTTCGATCTGGAGCAATTCCGCCACCGCGCGGTGTACGTACCCGCAGAGCAGCGCATCGAAACCTTCCTGGTCAGCCAATGCGCGCAGCAGGTGCATGTGGGCGGACATCGCTTCGCCTTCGCCGCCGGAGAAGCGATGCAGGTGGAATACAGCCACAAATATACCGACCACAGCTTCGGTGCGATGGCCGCCGAAGCCGGCCTGCGCGTCAGCCATGGCTGGAACGCGCAGGACGATGCGTTCGGATTACGCTTGCTGCAAGCGCTGTGAAGCCAGAAAAGCACACCACGCGCGGTTAGGCGTGGTAGCCGTTGCTGATCGGGTAGCGGCGTTCGCGCCCGAAGGCGCGGCGCGAAACCTTCGGGCCCGGCGCAGCCTGATGACGCTTCCACTCGGTGATGCGCACCAGCCGTATCACCTGATCGACCACCTCCGCCGCATAGCCGGCGGCGACGATCTCATCGCGCGATGCTTCCTGATCGACGTAGCGATACAGGATACCGTCGAGCACGTCGTAGGGCGGCAGCGAATCCTGGTCGGTCTGGTTGGCGCGCAGTTCCGCCGACGGTGCCCGCGCGATCACCGCTGACGGAATCACCGCCGTTGCAGCGAGCGTATTACGCCATGTCGCCAGGGCAAATACCTCGGTCTTGTACAGATCCTTCAGCGGCGCGTAGCCGCCGCACATATCGCCATAGATGGTGGCGTAGCCGACCGCGTACTCGCTCTTGTTGCCGGTGGTCAGCAGCAAGCCGCCGAACTTGTTCGCCAGCGCCATCAGGATCAACCCACGGCTGCGCGATTGCAGATTCTCTTCGGTAACGTCGGGTTGAGTGCCTTCGAATAACGGACCGAGCGCCTGCAACACGCCTTCGAACGCCGGCTCGATCGCCACCGTCTCCAACCGTACCCCCAGCGTGCGGCATTGCTCGGCGGCCAGGTCGTTGGACAAATCGGCGGTATAACGCGAGGGCAAACGCACGGCGGCGACATTCTCCGCACCCAGCGCGTCCACCGCCATCGCCAGCACCAGCGCCGAGTCGATCCCGCCGGACAATCCCAGCCATACCTTGGAAAAACCGTTCTTGCGACAATAATCTCGCAGCCCACGCACCACTGCGCGCCAGGCCAGCGCTTCCATGCTCTCCTCGTCGGCACCGTCGCGATTCCAGTGCAAAGGCGCGAAGCGGCGTTTGCCAGGGTCGTAATCGACGACCAACCATTGGTCGGTAAACGCAGCGGCGGCGGGATGCACCGTGCCGTCGCCGTCGGCCACCACCGAGGCACCATCGAACACCAGCGCATCCTGACCACCGACCACGTTGAGATACGCCAACGCCGCACCGCTTTCACCGCTGCGCTCGGCCAGCAACGCATCGCGCTGCGCGTGCTTGCCACGCTCGTAGGGCGAGGCATTGGGCACCAACACAAGTTCGGCACCGGCACGCACGGTCGCGGCCAACGGCTCGGGGAACCACAGATCCTCGCAGATCACCAATCCCACCGGCGTGCCCTTGAGGTCGAACACGCAGTGTTCGCCATCCGGATCCACATCGAAATAACGGCGCTCGTCGAACACCGCGTAGTTGGGCAATTCGCGCTTGCGGTAGGTAGCGGCGATACGCCCGTCGCGCAGCACGCTAGCGGCGTTATACACCACGCTGCCGACGCTTTGCGGCCAGCCGACCACCGCGACGATGCCATGCACACGCGCGGCGATACGTTGTACGGCCTGTTCGCAATCGGCGAGAAACCCAGGGCGCAACAGCAGATCTTCCGGAGGATAGCCACTTATCGCCAATTCCGGGAACAGCACGATGTCGGCGCCATGCGTATCGCGCGCCTGCTCGATCAGCGCCATGATCCGGTCGGTGTTCTGGGTCACGGCGCCAACCGGAAAATCGAACTGGGCCATGGCGAGGCGGAGGGAAGAAGACATTGACAACCTTGCAGTTTGGAAGGGAAGCCGGGCAGCGGCCGTCCCACAGATGATCAGGCAAGTCTAGCGAGGATCAGGTGCATCAGCAGCCTGTCAAACCCGAGCCTGCCTCCAACCACTGACAACACGCCCTCTCATGCCAGCTTTAGGAGTTGGCAAAAATCGATAGGGTGCCCCTGACCCGGCTTGCGCGTGCGATTGCGGCGGGAAGTCTGCCCGCCGCCCTGAATACAAGCTTGCAGTGTCGATGATGCTGAAATTGCGCTGCCGCCGTTTCAGTCCTCGCCTTGATGGCGTTGCGCATAGAACTCTGCCGCCGCCTCGATCAGGTACGTATAGCGCTTCACCATCCCCTGCCAGGCCAGGGCTTGCGCTTGGTGTTCGGCGGGTAGATCCGGCGGGATCTCGCTGACCTCATCGATCAGTTTTGGGACTTCGTGATTCCACCAACGCAGCATCAGGTCCGGTCGCGGATGCGTGCGAATCAAGGACTCCAGCAGCGACTGCATCGCCACCAACTGCCGCACCGTGCGGATGCGCTGGCCTTCCAGAAAATGCGTGCGCTGCTGTTGCTCGGCCAGCGCCTTTTCCAATGCCTCCAGCCGCTGGTTGAGGTGAGCGTGGCCTCGGCCGAAAACTCTCATGCGATGACACTTCGGCCAGCGCCAGCCGGGGCAACTGCGGCACTCTCAGCAATCGCTTTCAGAAAGTATGAGCCTTGATTGAGAACGCGCCGTCTGCGTGTATCGCGTGCCGTGGCGCTCATGCCATCCGCCTGGCTATCGGCCATACGAGTGCTGGTATTGCTGTTGTTGCTGTTGCTGCCGCATGGCCGTCAACTCCGCTTCCTGTGTCTGCAGTTGGGTCTGCACCTGCTGCAGCGTGGACTGCACCGATGGAAACTCTCATGCGATGACACTTCGGCCAGCGCCAGCCGGGGCAACTGCGGCACTCTCAGCAATCGCTTTCAGAAAGTATGAGCCTTGATTGAGAACGCGCCGTCTGCGTGTATCGCGTGCCGTGGCGCTCATGCCATCCGCCTGGCTATCGGCCATACGAGTGCTGGTATTGCTGTTGTTGCTGTTGCTGCCGCATGGCCGTCAACTCCGCTTCCTGTGTCTGCAGTTGGGTCTGCACCTGCTGCAGCGTGGACTGCACCGATGGAGCTCGCCGGCTCGCGCAGGTCCACCATGAAGTGCGTGTAGGGGACCTTGAGATCGCAGACATAGAGCGTATCGCCCTTGGGGACTAAATGATTATCCCCGCCTGGGCTCATTTTGTAGAGCGCCATCTCGCCGACGACCTGATGCAGGCGTTCCTCGGACATCGAGATGCCCTTCTTTTCCAGGTTGGCTTTGGTCTGCGCGTAAGATCGCAGACATAGAGCGTATCGCCCTTGGGGACTAAATGATTATCCCCGCCTGGGCTCATTTTGTAGAGCGCCATCTCGCCGACGACCTGATGCAGGCGTTCCTCGGACATCGAGATGCCCTTCTTTTCCAGGTTGGCTTTGGTCTGCGCGTAGAGGGCGCGCAACGGGGAATTGGGGCTGCTGTAGGGTTCCAGCGCCTTGGGTGCGGCTTGTTGCTGCGCAGTGGCGAGGTCGGGGCGAGGCTGGGCCGGACGCTCGGCGACGGCATCGGTCGAGTGGGAGAGTGCAGGCTGGGCGTGATCGGCCAAATGGCGGTCGGTGGCGAGGTCCTGTGTCTTCTGCCGCGCGGCGAACTGGGCATGCGTTTGCAGCGCTTCGAGCGTGCCTGGGTCGGCGATACCGGTTGGCTCGCGGCCAGCCCAACGCTGGAAGTTCTCTACCGCCTGTTGGGTGCGGGGGCCGTAGTCCTTGTCGTCCTGGATGGCCTTGCCATCGTGGTCGGTGGCACCGATGGTCTGCAAATGTTGTTGTANTGACGCTGTTCGTGTTGATGCGAACGGGTGTCTTGGCTGTGGCGCTGGTCGTGTTCGTGTTGCTGCGCATCCATGGTTTGACGGTGCAATTGCGCGTGTTGCTGCGTGATCTGGTGTTGCCGCTCGCGCGTTGCCTGCGCTTGCTGTTCCTGCTGCTGCAGTTGCGCGATCCGCGCCTGTTCCTGCATGTCCACGCTGGCTGGTTTTTGCGGAGCCAATGCGGTGTCATGTGACGTCGGCGCATGTGTCTGCGAATGCGCTTGCGCGAGTTGCGGCGCGTGCTGCTGCGCCTGTTGTATGCGTTCGTGGTGCTGTTGGGCGGCGAGGTCTCCTGCATCGACGTGTGCCTGTCCATGGACAGCGACGGTGTGGAAGCGGCAGAGGATGAAGAGGAGGAGGACGTGTTCGCGTTTGTCGATGTGCTGTGGGTGGACGCTACGCCCGGCACATGCGGCGTTACGTCTTGTTGCAAATACGCCGGCAACGGTGGCGCCACTGACGCATGCGGATGCGGTCCCTCCCGGAAGAACGCCGGCAACGCCGGATCGGTGCGCTCAGGCGACACCGCCACCGTGCGCAAGGGCAAGTGCGCGCGCAACCCGGCATCCAGGGATTGGGCATCGAATGGAGCCAGAGTCATGGCTGGGCCGGCCAAGTCATGCACATGCACGCGATGCCCGAGCGTCGTCGCCATGGTGGTGGTGTAATAGGATTCGTGTTGTTCGGAGCGGTGGATGACGTTCATTTCCGGCGCGCTGGGCACGGTGCGCGGTTGCAGGAACGGTTTATCGCTGAGGCTATTGACATAATGGTGTTGCCGCTCGCGCGTTGCCTGCGCTTGCTGTTCCTGCTGCTGCAGTTGCGCGATCCGCGCCTGTTCCTGCATGTCCACGCTGGCTGGTTTTTGCGGAGCCAATGCGGTGTCATGTGACGTCGGCGCATGTGTCTGCGAATGCGCTTGCGCGAGTTGCGGCGCGTGCTGCTGCGCCTGTTGTATGCGTTCGTGGTGCTGTTGGGCGGCGAGGTCTCCTGCATCGACGTGTGCCTGTCCATGGACAGCGACGGTGTGGAAGCGGCAGAGGATGAAGAGGAGGAGGACGTGTTCGCGTTTGTCGATGTGCTGTGGGTGGACGCTACGCCCGGCACATGCGGCGTTACGTCTTGTTGCAAATACGCCGGCAACGGTGGCGCCACTGACGCATGCGGATGCGGTCCCTCCCGGAAGAACGCCGGCAACGCCGGATCGGTGCGCTCAGGCGACACCGCCACCGTGCGCAAGGGCAAGTGCGCGCGCAACCCGGCATCCAGGGATTGGGCATCGAATGGAGCCAGAGTCATGGCTGGGCCGGCCAAGTCATGCACATGCACGCGATGCCCGAGCGTCGTCGCCATGGTGGTGGTGTAATAGGATTCGTGTTGTTCGGAGCGGTGGATGACGTTCATTTCCGGCGCGCTGGGCACGGTGCGCGGTTGCAGGAACGGTTTATCGCTGAGGCTATTGACATAATCGGTCGGCCAACAGATTGCCGTTGCGTACCGACAAACCATCGAGCCGATAGGAACCACCGATATCCGAATGCGCGCCAGGATGGACCAGATTGAGGAATCGCCCGTCGTGGGAATGGCCGGGATGCAAGATGTCCTTGGCCGGAAAGAGATCGCGGCGTTCATCGCGTGCGGTGAGTTGCAAACTCGACACCACCGAGGGCGGCAAGCGCACGTCGTGGAGGAATCGCCCGTCGTGGGAATGGCCGGGATGCAAGATGTCCTTGGCCGGAAAGAGATCGCGGCGTTCATCGCGTGCGGTGAGTTGCAAACTCGACACCACCGAGGGCGGCAAGCGCACGTCGTGCAGATTCATGTCACCGGTGGCGACCGGGTCCAGCAAGCCGACTGTCTGCGCGGTGCGACCGGGCGGCACCAACGGCGGATGTGTGGGAGTGAGTTTTAGGATTTCGCCGTGTGGTCCCTGTTCGATCTTCATGTCAATCGGGTTCTGGATGCCGCGCTCGTGGACCATGCGGGTAAACATGGCCGCAGTGACGGCACCACGGCTGAAGCCGGTGGACACGATGCTGATTTCGACTTTCTTGTCTTGGTCACGCCATTGTTTGGCTTGGTTGATGAAATTAAAGTACATCTCTTCCATCCGTGGGCCGTAGCTATAGCCCATGGCTCCGTCGAGAGTGCGGGTCACGGCATCGTCCTGGGTGCCTACCCCGGGGACGTAGTGGCCTCCGATATTGCGAAAATTTGCTTTTTTAGTAGCTTGCACCTGGTCGTACAGAATCCCAATATTGGTGATGTGCTGAGGATCCTTGTACTTGTCGTTGCCCGTGCCATCGAAGCAAGCCACGAACAAACGGGTGTGTGGGTTCTGTTGACTGACCAGTAGCGGCGCTTGGAACTGAGCCAGCGCATGGCGACTGTGTGCATATGCCGCCAAGTCTTGCGCCGTCACCGGATACGTTTCCACCTCATCCGGCCATGTCTTTGCATCGGTATGCTCGTTGCTCATTACATGCTCCCTGGCGAGGACGCCATCAGTAAGTTTTGGTGTAGGCGAGGATCAGGTCGTTGCGGAAATCGCTGTCTGGGTTGTCTGGCTTCCGTAGCACAGTCGTCTGCACCATCGCCTTCATATACACATTGATGGTGCGATCGTTGACTTCCAGAATGATGTCCGGACGGATATCTGCCTGCAGGATTGGCGGCAACTGATTCTGTGGCACGTGATGCAGGACCACCTTATCCTTGAAGATGGCTTCGAGATCGACCAGGGCATGGTGCGGCTGGCCGTCCTTGGAGCGCCATGTCACTTCGGCGGGCGGGGGGAAGTGTGGAAAGTTACGGATGCCGATGGTGCCGGAATCAAGGTTGCCGGGGTAACCATCGCCTAGCGAAGCCGACGAAATTTGTTTGACATCATCGGGATCGTGGGCCTCGTATCTGCCGTCGTACAGCACCTTGCAGCCATAGGTGTCGTAACACATCGCCCCGAACGCATGCGTACTGAACGGAATCGGCTTACTGGTATCGATATGCACGGTGTTATGGGCATCGACGGGAATATTGCCGATCATGTGAATGCCGGAAGCGGTGTTGGTCGGAGCGTTGGTCGGCGTGTTCATGCGCGAACATCCAGTCAGGGAGTGGGCGAAGACGGCGGTCAGCAGCAGGGGAAGCGCTGCACGGGACGGCGTGGCAAACGGAGGTCGCGCAGCCATAGTTCCACCTGTGGGAAGGGAGAGAGACAGCCTACTGCCCAGGGCGTGATCGCGATAGCGAGGTGCCGGGTTGACGCTGCTCAAGCGCCACGCGGGTTGAGCGGCCATCATGGCGCCGCGTCCGGCATACGCAGCATCGCGCAGGTGGCAATCGATGGACATCAGCAGTTCGGCAGGAATTTTCCTACAGCGTCATTTGGCATCAGCACTGTCCTGGTCTAATTCTCGTGGACACCTCGATAGGGGATGATCATCCCCAACGAGGACGTAGCACGCCATGACATCGCTTCGCCGCAGAACCTTCGATGCCGCCTTCAAACTGCAGGTGGTGCACATGATCGGCAACCAACATCTGAGCGTTGGCCAGTAAGGCGTGTCTGAATTGCCAGTTTCCGTTAGGGAAGGTCTGAACTTGCCCACCTTCCCTGTTTTTTACCTGACCAACACATTGAATTTTAAGCTTGCTGATATCGGAAGTCTGACTTGTTCAGACCTTGGCTGTCTCAAGGATCAAGTGCATCGTCGCCTCAATACGCTCCATGCGATGGAACAGACGCCGCATCCTGCCACCACGCCAACAGCGCGGCACAATCAGTGAAATGCAGGTCAGCTAGCGCAGGCCATGGGTTATCCGCACGCAGCAACACCGTAGTGGCCCCTGCATTGCGACCGCATTGCAGGTCGTACTCGTGATCGCCCACCATCGCCATCGCCTGCGGCGCCACACCCCACTGTTCTGCCAGATGCAACAGGCCACCCGGATGCGGCTTGGGCGGAGCGTCGTCGCGGCCGAGGATGGTCACCGTGTCGAACAGATCATCAAGTTCGATCTCTTCCAGAGTCAGCTGCGCCAGTTCACGCGCATTGCGGGTCAGCACGGCCAACCGGCAATCGGCGGCATGCAAAGTCCGCAGTAGTAACGAAGCACCATTGGCGGCGATCGCTTCATGCGCCAATGCGCGTTCGTGTTCGAGCAACCAAGCATGCTTGGAGGCGCGCTGCGCCTCCGGCAACGCCGCCAGGTGCTGCAGGATGTCGGCATGCAGCGGAATCTGCAGGGCGTCGCGAATCACGCTGAAATCGTGCACGGCGCGGGTCAAGGTGCCATCCATGTCGAACACCCAATGCCGCACCTGGCGCAACGTCCGTGCCTGTGACGTGGTGAAATCCATGCGGCTCAATCCCACCCCGGCATCTGCGCGCCATCCAGCCCGCCAGTCTCGAACACTGCCGTGCGCGTCCCACCCGCCTTCACGGGAAACGTGATCTGCAGGACCGTGGTCTTGCGCGCCAGCTTCCACAGCGCTTTGTTGTCGGTGATGAACATGGCGATGGCTTCGTCGGTCTTCGGGCGGCTCGCCGCAGCGGGACGTGGCGCACCGGCATCGGCCTTCAATTCCACCTTGCAGCCGCTGGCGCAACGGAAATCGCCGGACTGCAGCACCAGGTACGCGCTGCGCTTCCACTCGGGATGATCGCGGAACACCAGTTGCACCGGCTTGGGTCCACTGCCGTCCACGTCCACCTTGTCGCGGCTGTACAGCATCGCCGCGCGCTGCACGCCCTTGCCCACCGGCACCTGCGAATACTGCCAGGCGGCCTGCATGCGCCGCAGTTCGCGCGCGGCCTCGCCCTTGGCCTTGACCTCGGCATAGCCGGGCCGAATGCGTTCGGCAGCAGCGGAGCCGGGATACTGCTGCAGCAATGCGGCGCCGTGGATCCGCGCCAACTCCCAGTTGGCAGATGTGACGGCAGCGGCGTATTGCTTGGCCAGGTCCTCGGCGGCCTGCGCCTTGGCCTGCGCTTGCGCGGCGGCTTGCGCCTTGCGTTCGGCTTCGTGGTCGCCGCAACCGGCCAGGGCAACGGCGCACAGCGCGCCGAGCAGGAGACGTTTCATCGTGGGGTTCCTCGTTGGATCAGGGTCGCGATCGCCTGCGCGACGTCGTTGGGTTTTTCGACAATGGACATGTGGCCGCTGCCCTCCAGCATCACCTGGATCGCCTGCGGCAGGCGCTGCGCGTACAACGCCAACGCACTGACATCGATCACCGCATCCTGCACGCAGTACAGCAGCAAGACCGGCTGACGGATCGACGCGGCCTCCTCGAACGGCAGAAACGCCTCTTCGCCGCGACCGATCCGCGCCAGTACCTGCTGCTCGAAATCGGCCTCTTGGCGGCGCCAGGCAACCACCACCGGCACCGCCCATGCCGGGATGCGCGGTTTGCTACGCTCAAGCACGAATGCGGTCTCGATGTAACGGCGCAGCGAGGCGGCATCGTGCACTGCGAACGGGTTATGACCTTCCAGCACCGTCTGGCCGAAGGCGTTGTCGGCAAAACGCACGCCGGCCGCATTGAGCAAACCGACGCGGTCAAATCGTGCGGGATGACGCGCGGCGGCCAACGCGGCGATGCCGCCGCCCATCGAATGTCCAATCAGCACGCACTGGCTGCCGGCACGGCGGACGCAATGCGCGGCGAATGCGGCGACGCGTTCGGCCTGCGCGAGGAAACCATAATCTTCGCCGGCAATGCGCTGGCTCTCCGCCCAGCCAGGCAGATCGGGGATGATCAGGTGATAACGCGTCCCCAGCACACGCGCCAGCGGTAGCCAGTTTTCCTTGCTACCCGTGAAGCCGTGCAGCAGCAGCAGGGTCGGTGCGGCGGGATCGGACGCGGCGCGTTGCAGATACGTCCAGCGGTGCCCGGCAACCTGCGCCTGACACCGTTGCAATCCAGTGCCGCAACACTGACGCCGGCCTTCCAGGCGCAGCAGCAGGAATGGCTTGTGCCACAACAGCAACGCAACACCTGGCAACAGCAGCAACACAACGGCCAGCACGGTGAACAGCACCCACGGCCACATCATCATCGACGCCATGAAAGAACCAGGAAGCAACAGCATGCCATGCGCTCAGGCCGCCGCGTCGGCTTCGCCAAGATGGATCGCCAGCCAAACGGTGGCATGGTCGAGGTCGGTGAAGGTCACCCAGTGCGGCGTATCGGCGGGGATGAACACATAGTCGCCTGGCGCAAGCGAGATTTCCTGGTCGTGCACGAGCACCCGCGCGCGGCCACTCAGTACCATCACCCATTCATCGTGCGCTTGCAGATAGGGCGCGTCCTTGGGCGTGGTTTGCCCATGCGAGACGATGCGTTCGATGCGACAGCCGGAGCGCTTGAGCAGCTCGGTGAAGACTTCACCGCCAGCGGCATCCGGCAGCGGCGTCAGCAGCTTCCCGAACGTGGTACAGAGATCGGTCATGTCAGGGCATTCTCCTCGGCAGATGCCAGCCGGTCCAGCAAAGCTGAACCTGGGAGCGGAGGACCAAGACGACGGCAAATGCCGGAGCGTCGGGTCGGCAGGCGGACGAAGGTCAAGCACGCATGGACGATGAGGCCATCGGCATTTGCCGAGGATAGCGCGAATGCCCAGCGCCGGGATCACCCCGGCGCCGCGCGCACCCACCGACACCGTCTGCGGGCGCTACCAGTTCAATGCGCGACTGCGTCGGCCTTGGCCTTGGCTTTGTCCAGCATGTCCTGCACCGACACCGTGGTGATCGGATGGTATCCAGGCTTGGCCTGGGCGAAGACCTGCTCGGCGAACGCCAGGCCGTCCGGGGTCTTCACCAACTCCGCGTAGATCGGCAGGATCAGCCGACGGCGACCGATGCGGGCGATGAATTGCCCAGCGGCCGGGCGCGCGTCGAGGTCGCCGCTGCGGATGGCCAGCGGGTACCAGCGCATCGCGATCTCGCCGTTCGGTGTACCGGTGAAATGGTAGGCCGCGTCGAGCTGCTTGATCTGTTCCGGACTGAGTACAGGCGGCAGGCCACTGAGGAAACGCACCCATTCCTGCGTGCTCCAGGCATCGGTGATCTGCTTGCCCGGCAACGTGCCACTACCATTCCAGGCGATGCGTGCGGTGTCGACCATCGTGAAATTGCGTGAGCGCGCTTTCTGCGCGAAAGCGGGAATACCCGGCTCGTCCAGCCACGCATGCAACTCCTTCTCACTCACCACGCCCGGCTTCTTGGCCAGCAGATGGGTTTTCAGATAATCGACGAATTGGTCGGTGTTGGCACTCTGGAAAGCGTGGTCATCGAACCAACCGCGCAGGAACGCATCGAACGTGTCGCGACCGAAACGTTGCTCCAGAAATTGCAGGAACCAAGCACCTTTGACATAGGCAATCTGACTCAGAGCATCGTCTGGATCGCGCTCGGTCAGCGCTGGCAGCGCCAGCAGTTGGTCGGCCGGACGCATGCCCTGCAGATCGGCCAGTAAATCGGTTTGGTCGATCTGGCGCTCCATCTCGGCCGCTTCGGCACCGTACAGCGCTTCGGTGATGCGTGCCTGTACATAGGTGGTGAATCCTTCGTTGAGCCAGATGTCTTTCCAACTGGCATTGGTCACCAGGTTGCCGGACCAGCTATGCGCCAGTTCGTGCGCGATCAGCGACACCAGCGACTTGTCGCCGACAATCACGGTCGGCGTGGCGAAGGTCAGACGCGGATTCTCCATGCCACCGAACGGGAACGACGGCGGTAACACCAGCATGTCGTAGCGGCCCCAGCGATACGGGCCGTACAGCGTCTCGGCGGTGACGATCATTTTTTCGGTGTCTTCAAATTCCTTGGCCGCCTTGTCGGCCATCGCCGGTTCGGCCCACATGCCAGAGCGTGCGGAGATCGGCTTGAACACCAAGTCACCAGCGGCGATGGCGAGTAGATAAGACGGGATCGGCTGCGGCATCTTGAACGTGTAATCGCCGTCGCGCACCGCGTTCGGATCGTTGTCGGCGCTCATCAGCACCATCACGTCAGGACGCGAGACCACATGCGCGCTGTAGGTGAAACGCACGCTCGGCGTGTCCTGCAACGGCACCCACGAGCGTGCGTGGATGGCTTGCGACTGGCTGAACATAAAGGGCAGCTTTTTGCCCTCGGTCATCGCCGGCTCCAGCCACTGCAAGCCGGAGGCAGTGGCGGAGGTGTGATAAGCGATGGTGATCTTCTGTGGCCGGTTGGGCGCTTCGATCGTCAGCTTGCTGCCGTAGATCGCATTGGCCGGGGCCAGCGCGTACTGCAGCGGCGCCAGATCGCCCTTGCCATCGTCGGCCTGCACCTTTTCGATGGTCAATTCACGGGTATCCAGGACCAGTTGCTTGGCGTTGCGATCCTTCCAATCCAAGGTATAGGTTGCGGTACCACCGATCTGCTTGTGGTCGAAATCCAGCTTGAGATCCAGCACCAGATCCTTGATGACGACCTTGGACGGCTCGGCATACGAGGTCTCGTCGTGGCTGCGATCCACGCGCGGCGCGGCGGCAGGCGTTGCGGGAGCGGCGGCGGCAGGCGCCTGTTCATTGGAACAGCCCGCCATGCCGATCGCGACAGTCAAGGTCAACAGCAAGGGAGATCGCATACAGGCCACCGCATCGGGCAAAACCGGATTCTAACGCAGCCTCGCCCGCACGCCGTGCGATGCCCGATTGGCGCAAGCCACCGCGTTACGTCGATAACTCCTGTGCTTGCCAGCTCGCCGGCAACGCCAGGAAATCGCGCTCCTGCCATTGCGCATGTTCAAGATATTCCTCGGCAATGCCACGAATCAGGCGCTGCTTCATCTCATCTCCCATGGACAGCAGCTCGGCGACCGGCAAATTCCAGTGTCGCGCGAAACGGATCGCATACCGATATCCGTCGACATCCTCGAGGATCGGGCGCAGCGCAGGATCGGGCCATAGCGCCACCAGTTCTTCCAGCAGCGAGGAGCGCTCCTGCTGCCTGCGCAGCATCTGCTCGACGCGGCGCAGCGCCCTGTCGAGGAACGCGTCAGGATCGCCCAAGCGTAATCTGCACGAATGCCACTGCCAACCGCTCGCCCAGTGCGGATCGGCAATCATCCGATTGATCAGTGAAATCGACCCACCCTCCAGAATCACACCACCAGCAGCACGGTGCCGCTCGACCATGTCCTTGAGTAAGGCGTGCGCCTCATCCGCTGCGATGATGCCCTCGCGCACCGCGCGCGAAGCGAGATAGATCCTGCGGGTGCCACGCAGCTCTGGCGACAACGGACGCCCGCTGCCGGTCGCCAGTTCGGGATAGCACTGAATGCGATCCAGCGCGATGACCGGCCATCCGGTTTGCTCGGCCAACGCCACGGCGAGCGCAGTCTTGCCGCTGCAAGTCGGCCCCCAGATCAAATGCAACGTCCCGCTCATCGCCCGCCAGCCTCTTTCAGGCATGGCCTGTGCGTAAGCGCATCGCCCGACCGGGCACAGGTGTGCATGTAGTTGGCAATCAAGTTGGCCGCATGCTCACGGATTCCCTCTCTCCAACCCGAGGAAAGCATCAGACCACTACGCTGCTCCTCGGCGTGCATATAAGGTGTTTCCCATTCGATCCGGACAGCAGCGCCGGTGCATTCCTCAAGCATCCGACCCAGCGCTTGCCCTTCGCAGCGATACAGAAGACACGTTCGCACGCCTTGCCGTACTAGTGCATTGAAACGCTCGGCTCGTGCGATTAAAACGTCCCCCGCCACCAACGGCATGGACGAATAATAGCAAGCGATATCGAGGGAGCGAAAGCACGGATCGGATTGTGCATCGCCATCGCATATCAAAAAAAACGATTGCCACTGGCAAGGCTAAATTTCAGCAGGCCGGTCTGCGGCATACCCAGCATCAACGGTGTTAACTGGCCGCACAAGGCCGTGAATTCGATGTCCTCGAAACAACCGAGGACATCCATCAATGCCAGCCATTCAAAGGTATCGCAGCTACCGCATGCAGGAGAAATCGCCATTCGTCACCAACCATCTCGATGAATATAGAAAGAAGAAACTTATTGCGGAACGCTTCAGCCAAAACAGCTTGAACACCATGCTGAGAAAGCTATTCTTCAAAAAGATTCATTTCAAAATCATGAAATCGACTCACAACCTCGCGGCAATCTCCATAATTGCTTAGAGTTGCTAAAAACGTCGCCATTCGCTTTCGGGTGGGGGGCTGACAACGTACAAGAGCCGCAGTGTACAAAGGATGAGGATTTCCTAACGCTGCTCGCATACCGTGCGGCGACAACGGCGTCGTTTTGTTAGCGACTCTTAAATGCGTTGACCGATGACGCGTGAATCATCCAGAGACTGTACAACTCATCGATCCGATGCAAATTCAGCAACATTAAAATTTACATGGCGATAACAGGGACGACCGACCGTAAGCCAACGCATCCGCCAAGACTCAAACGGTGGAGCCGATGTTCGGCGGTCCGGCCAATACCCTGCATGCCTTCTGGATGCACAACTGCGCACGCATCCGCCACAGCGACGCGACGCATCCGCCACCAGCAAATGATAGGCTCAGATCTTATAGCCGGAATGGATCGCCACGATTCCACCCGTCATATTCTTGTAGTGACTGCGGGCAAAGCCGGCCGCTTCCATCATCGCTTTCAACGGCTCCTGCGGCGGATGCTTGCGGATACTTTCAGCCAGGTACTGGTAGCTCTCGGCATCCTTGGCGAACAATTTACCCAGCCGCGGCAGCACCTTGAACGAGTGGAAGTCGTAAAGCGGCTTGAACCAATCGACGGTGACCTCGGAGAACTCCAACACCCGCACTTGTCCGCCAACCTTGAGGACACGGTACATCTCGCGCAATGCCGCGTCCTTGTCGGTCACGTTGCGCAGACCGAAGGCGATGGTGACCAGATCGAAGCACTGGTCCGGGAACGGCAGCGCCTCGGCATTGCATTGCACATACTCCAGGCCAGCCACCAGGCCACGATTGGTCAGCCGGTCGCGCCCCACCGACAACATGCCGGCGTTGATGTCGCCCAGCACCACCGCGCCGTCGCTGCCGACGCGCTCCTTGAGCAGCGCGGCGATATCGCCAGTGCCGCCCGCCAGATCAAGGACGCGGTCGCCCGGTTTGACCTGGGCAGTGGCCACAAAATAACGCTTCCACACCCGATGAATGCCAAGACTCATCAGATCGTTCATCAGATCGTAATTGCCCGCGACCGAGGTGAACACCTCACCGACCAGCTTTTGCTTGTCCTTGGCGGCAACGTCGCGGAAACCGAAATGGGTCGTACCAGTGGTGTAAGGAGATTCGCTCATGCCCGGGATTATCGCACTGCCAGCCGTTCTATGGTGGTCGTGGCGTTGACAAGATCGGCACCTTGGCAATCCGGCCGATGTGACACGGCCCCACCCCACGCAGTTGCCGACACGCCCCCTGAGCACTCTGGACCTGATGTGACGCAAACCACAGCCGGATGTGCGTCATGGACCGCCCGTCCTGCAAGCAATGGCTCTCATGCCGGGACAATCGCTGCGCGCCGTACCGCTGCACATCCATCCCAACGCATCTTTCACTTTGCAACGCCAGAACGCGACAGATACCACCCCAGACACACCATATTCATCCGCAGGCAACTTCCTGCGTGATCGAATGAATTTCCCTGTACACGCTGGAGATTCACGATGTCAACTCGCCTACCATTGTATTTATTCATCGGCATGACCCTCGCTACAAGCAGTTGCAATGCGCTGACGGCAAGCAAACGCGACACCTGGGTCGTACAGCAGATCTACAACGACAACCATCCCTATGCCGCGCAACACGGCGAACTGGATACCAAGATGGCGAAGATGGCAGCAAGCGCCTACGCCTTCTACCGCGGCACCGACACCATCTTCTATCACGACATGAAGCGCTTGCCGTGTTCGCCGTGGACATCTCCGCAGACCAGCTACACCTGGCTCAACGGCGACGCGCACATCAACAACTTCGATGCCGCACGCGACAGCAACGGCGTGACCGCCTTCAAACTTTCCGACTTCGACGAAGGCCATCTCGGCCAGTACATCTGGGACCTGCGCCGGCTGGCGACGAGCATGGTGCTGGCCGGGCGCGACAACGGCTTGTCCGACAGCGACATCGGCGATGCGATCGACACCATGGTCGGCGCCTATATGGACAAGATGCGCCAGTTCAGCAGCAGCGATGCGGAAAAGACCTTCCAGTTGACCAAGGACAACACCAGCGGCGCCGTCGCCAAGATCATCGAAAAGGCCGATGGCAAAAGCCGCAGCAAGTTACTGTCCAAGTACACCGAAGTCAGCGGCGGCAAGCGCAGCTTCCAAACCTTGGACAATTTGGTCGCCGTGGACAATGCCACCACGACGGGAGTCGCAGAGGCAATGCATGGCTACATCGACTCGATCGCCGCCTCCAAACGTTATCCCTCCAGCTACTACACGATCAAGGGCGTGCGGCAGAAGCTGGGCTCTGGCGTCGGCAGCCTCGGCCGACTGCGTCTGTACGTGCTGATCGAAGGCCCCACGACGTCCATCGACGATGATGTCATCCTGGAATGGAAGCAGGAAGCGACCAGTGCGGTGGCAATCGCCGCGCCATGGCAGATGCCCGCTTCCACCTACGACGACAACGAAGGCGCGCGCGTGGCGCTCACCGCCAAGGCACAGACCATCGCCCCCGACGTACTGATCGGCTACGCCAGCGTCAACGGCACGCCGTTCTACGTGCACGAAAAATCGCCGTTCCAGGAAGACTTCGACCCGAGCATGCTCAACAGCACCGACACGCTCACCACCGCAGCGACCTATATGGGCCAGGCGCTGGCTTCGGCACATGCGCTAGCAGACCGGGACAACAACCCCAAGGTGGTGCCTTACAACATCGACAAGCAAATCGACAAAGCCGTCACCAGCACAAGCGGGCTGAAGTGGGAGCTGCGCCGGTTCGCATTCGATTATGCCGCGCAGGTGCAATTGGATTGGCAATCCTTCGTGGCCGCGTACAAGGCAGGGACACCGCTGTACTAGGAATCGCTAACAAGACGACTGCCTCGCCGCCAGACGGACGCGGGCAGTGCTCGGAATCCTCATACACCCTGCACACTGCGATTGCTGAGCGCTGTCCGCACCCACCCGACAGCGACTGGCGACGTGTTGTTAGCCACTCTAATAGCGCGCTCACACAGCGGTGTCGCCACGCAAACGCCAGGGATCGGCAAGATGCACACCATCGGACCTGCCCGCACTGCGAGACAGCGGGCAGCAGCGCACGCCATCGTGCAACAGGCGTTCTTGCGACCGCTTGCAGCGGCTTGCGCCGCGACACGGTTACAAGATGTAGCGACTCAGATCCGGGTCTTGTACCAGCTCGCCCAGGTGTGCATCGACATAGCCAGCATCCACGGTGACACTCTCGCCGTCACGGTCGGGCGCTTCGTAGCTCAGCCTGTCGAGCAGGCGCTCGAGCACGGTATGCAAGCGCCGCGCGCCGATGTTCTCCTGACGCTCGTTGACCAGGAACGCGATTTCGGCGAGACGGGCGATTGCATCGTCGGTGAAGCGCAGGCTCACGCCCTCGGTCAGCAACAATGCTTCGTATTGCTTGATCAGCGCGGCCTTCGGCTCGGTGAGGATACGAATGAAATCGTCCTTTGACAGCGCCGACAACTCCACCCGGATCGGAAAGCGCCCCTGCAACTCCGGGATCAAATCGCTGGGTTTGGCCAGATGGAACGCACCCGAAGCGATGAACAGGATGTGGTCAGTCTTGACCGTGCCGTACTTGGTGCTGACGTTGGAACCTTCCACCAGCGGCAACAAATCGCGCTGCACTCCCTCACGCGAGACGTCACCGCCAGACACGCCGGCTTCGCCGCGTTTGGCGACCTTGTCGATTTCGTCGATGAACACGATGCCATGCTGCTCGCAGGCATCGATCGCCGCGTCACGCACATCGTCCTCGTTGACCAGCTTGCCGGCTTCTTCCTCGATCAACAGCGGCCGCGCCGCTTTGATAGTGAGCCGGCGCGACTGCGACTTGCCGCCGCCGAGGTTGGAAAACATGTGCCGCAACTGCTGCCCCATCTCCTCCATGCCTGGCGGGGTCATGATGTCCATGCTGACGTTGACCGGCACGTCCAGTTCGATCTCACGCTCATCCAGCTCGCCGGTACGCAACATGCGCCGGAACTTGCTGCGCGTGTCGCCGTCCTGTGCCGATGGTTCTTGGCGCGCGAGGTCCGGATCAAAACCGATGCCGGTGCTGCGCCGCGGCAGCAGTGCATCCAGGATACGCTCCTCGGCAGATTCCTCCGCCTGGGTCCGCACGCGGGTCTTGGCCTGTTCGCGATACAGTTTGACGGCGGTATCGGCCAGATCACGCACGATCTGCTCCACGTCCTTGCCGACGTAGCCGACTTCGGTGAAGCGGGTGGCCTCGACCTTGACGAACGGCGCATTCGCCAACGTCGCCAGACGCCGCGCAATCTCGGTCTTGCCGACGCCGGTTGGGCCGATCATCAAGATGTTCTTCGGCATCACTTCGTCGCGCAGCGCATCGGGTAACTGCATGCGTCGCCAACGGTTACGCAGGGCGATTGCCACTGCGCGCTTGGCGTCGTGCTGACCGACGATGTGGCGGTCCAACTCCTGCACGATCTCGCGCGGAGTCATGGCGGCGGCGGCGGATTCGATCTTGTGCGACATGGATGTACTCACGAATGACATTGGGATATCGGCACACGCGACGCTGCGCCTGGCTCACCACGCCCTGCGCACGGCGTGCAACCGACCGATGTGGGAAGAAGCTGCGCAAGAATGCCGCACACGCCACAGCATGGATCCGATGGCATCGAGGCAAACCGATGGCGCATGCCGATCACAGCTCTTCGACCACCACGTTGCGGTTGGTATAGATGCAGATGTCACCGGCAATGTTCAACGCCTCCACCGCGATGGTTCTGGCGTCAAGGCTGGTATGGCCGAGCAGCGCGCGCGCAGCCGACAAGGCATAGGAACCGCCTGAGCCAATGGCAATGATGCCGTCCTCCGGCTCGATCACATCGCCGGTGCCGCCGATGATCAGCGAGGTTTCCCGGTCGGCCACCGCCAGCAACGCTTCGAGCTTGCCCAGGCGGCGCTCGGTGCGCCAGTCCTTCGCCAACTCCACTGCCGCGCGGGTCAGTTGGCCGTGCTTTTCCAGCTTGGCCTCGAACAGTTCGAACAAGGTGAAGGCATCGGCGGCGGCACCGGCGAAACCAGCCAGCACCTGGCCGTCGCGACCGAGCCGGCGCACCTTGCGGGCATTACCTTTCATCACAGTATGGCCCAACGTCACTTGGCCGTCGCCGGCGACGGCGACACGGCCATCGCGGCGCACCGACAAAATCGTGGTGGCGTGGAACACGTTGGGGTTCTGACTGGGGTCCATACGGCCTCCGAAGCGGTGACTGAGTTGTGGGGGCGGGCGACACCGGGTTCAAGCGCTGCCGCTGCCGTCCACGTGCCCGCACCACGGCAATCCACCGACACGGCAATACCCACGCCGACAATCATGCCCAGCCCTGAGCCAGAACTGCGCGTACAACGCATCGTGCCCCTTACTCGCACTCACTCGCGATAGCGAGGCCACCGCCGCGCACCCACACGACGGAAAGGAATCGACAACACCCCCACTCGCACAATGGCATCGCTGCGTCACTGCTGCTTAGAGCGGCTCACAATACGTCGCGAGTCGCTGTCGGCTTGGCGCGAACAGCACACAGGAACCGCAGTGTCCACGTGGGGACATGAAGATTCCGAGCACTACCGCGCCCGTCCAACGGCAACGCAGTGGTTTGTTAGCCGCCCTTAACTACCGCAGCATGCTTGATCGCATGCTTGCGCCACATCAGCGGTAGCGCCGACATGCAGCGCTCAGGATTTGCGTTTGGCGCGCGGATGCGCGGCATCGTAGACCTTGGCCAGGTGCTGGAAATCCAGATGGGTGTAGATCTGCGTGGTGGCAATGTCGGCATGGCCGAGCAATTCCTGCACTCCACGCAAGTCACCGGAAGATTCGAGAATATGGCTGGCAAAGCTGTGTCGCAGCATGTGCGGATGCACATGCTTGAACAGCCCCTGGCGAGCGGCCAACTGCTTGATCCGGATCTGCACCGCGCGCGCGCCGATCGGCGCTCCGCCACGGCCAGGAAATACCGGTGCGGCGGCATCGGCGCAGTGCTCTGCGCGCCACTGCGACAGCGCCTTGCGCGCATGCGAGCCAATCGGCACCAAGCGTTGTTTACCGCCCTTGCCATGCACGCTGACCAGACCACTGGCGGCATCCAGGTCGCGCCAGCGCAACGCGCACAGTTCGCTCAGGCGCAAGCCGCAGGAGTAGAACAATTCCAGCAAGGCCCGATCACGCATGCCCAGTGGCACGTCGGTGGGAACTTCGACCAGGCGCACGGCCTCGTCGGCATCGAGTACCTGCGGCAACTTGCGCGGGGCCTTCGGTGCACGCAACGCCGCGGCCGGACTGGCCTGGAGATGACCATGCTTGAGCAGCCAGACATAGAAACTGCGACAGGCCGACAGACGCCGCTGCAGGCTCTTCGGCGACAAGCCGCGGCGATGCTCGGCGGCGATGAACTGACGCAGTTGTTCGGCAGCGAGCAACGCCGGATCGCCCAACATGTGATCCGCCGCCCACGTGGTCAGCGCTGCCAGATCGCGGCGATAGGCATCCACCGTATGCGCGGACATCCGGCGCTCGACCTGGAGATAGGCAAGAAACTCGACGACGCGACATGTCGCGGAAGAGGCGGCATGAGCAACAGCCGCATCGGCTACCGCGCCAGGGCGACTCGCGCGCGTTCCGCGTTTGGCCTTTGTCGCCGCCACTGTCATCGCTGCAGCGCCACCACCAGCGCCTCGCCCATCATGCGCAAGAACAATGTCCCCATGCCGGGATAGAAGCGATTGGGATCGCGGCTACCGACCGCGATCAGGCCCAGAGCAGGCAGCGGCAGCAATGCGGTGGATTGCACGGTATCGATCCGCTCGGCGTACAGCAACGCCTGTTTTTCCGGTTGCAGGCGTCCGCAGATCGGCTCGCCATCCTTCAGGCAATCGTGGAACGGCGCCAGACGCGGATCGTCCTGCGCCACGATCTGCAACCACGGCGCCTGCTCCAGGCCGGGTAACGGTTGCAGCAACACGATGCTGACCAGATCGCCGTGAAAATCTTCCTGCAACGACGCCGCCATCGCGCGCACGCTGTCGGCGGCGCTGGCTTGTCGCATCAGCGCCAGGGTCAACTGATGGGTACGCACCGCCAGACGTTCGTTGACCTGCGCGTTGGCGGCCAATTCGGCCAGGCGTCGCGACAACTCGCGATTTTTGTCGCGCAACACTTCCAACTGGTAACTCGCCAACGACGCGGTCGGGCCATCATCGCGCGGCACCACCAGGGTCAGCGCCAGATCCGGAAACTGCTTCAGAAAGCTCGGATGACGGCGCAACCATGCCGCGACTTCGTGTGCACCGATCTTGTCCAGACTCTCGCTCATTGAATCCACTCTCCATCGAAAACGAACGCGGCAGGCCCCGACATCACCAGCGGCGCGGTAGCGTGCGGCCATTGCACACGCAACTCGCCGCCGGGCAAGGCCACACGCACATCGCGATCCACACGACCACGCTGCATCAACACCGCCGCCGCCGCGCAGGCGCCGCTGCCGCAGGCCAGCGTTTCGCCGACACCGCGCTCGTATACGCGCAGGCGCAGGCGAGCGCGATCGATCACTTGCACGAAACCAACATTGACCGAATCCGGAAACGAGGCATGCTGCTGCAATCGCGGCCCCAGCCGTTCGACTGGCGCGGCATCGACCAGGCTCACTTCCAGTACCGCATGCGGATTCCCCATCGACACCGCGCCGAAACGCACGCTCTCACCGTGCATCGGCAGCAGATATTCGTCCTGCGCATGCGCAAAACCGATCAGCGGCACGTCTTCCGGAGCAAAGCGTGGCACGCCCATCGCCACGGCGAACTGGCCATCGTCGCAGCGTTCGATGTGGTGGATTCCGGCGGGACTCTCGATGACGAAGCCATCGCCGCTGGCGCTGCCGTCGCGCACCAACCACGCGGCCACGCAACGCGCACCATTGCCGCACTGCCCAGCGGCGCTGCCATCGGTGTTCCAGATACGATAACTGGCCAGCGCCGCCGCGTTGCGCGCGGGCTCGATGGTCAGGATCTGATCGCAGCCGATACCGAAGTGACGATCGGCCAGACGCACCGCCAACGCGGCATCCGGCGGGGAACTGCCATCGCGCAAATCGAGCACCACGAAATCATTGCCCGCACCCTGCATCTTGGTGAAGCGCAGGCTCGCGCCGCGACTGGCCTCAGCCTTTTCCATCGACGGAGGGGCCGCTGAGGTTGGTCGGTTGCGAGGATTGACCGTCGGCCGGGGTGGACGGAGCAGCGGGGTCGGCGCTTGCTGGCGGCGTGGCCTCGGGCGCGGCGGCTGGCGTGACCTCCACCGGCACCGGCTTCTGCGGCATCACCAGCGGACCCTTGTTGCCGCATCCGGCCAGCGCGAGCAGCACGGCAGCGGCCAGGACGATACGGATCGAATGAGAGGACAATGTGCTCATCTGCCGAGTATAGCCACACCGGCATGAATCTGGCTGCGCCGCCTTGCCGCGTTCACCGCGCGCGCGCAGGCGCGATCACGCCACAGTCCATCGTGCGGCGACTACCGATGCCACAGCAGTCACCGCACGCACCGCACCCTCGTCAACGCCGCCATCCAGATGTGACGACATCCGCGCCTCCAAGCCCTATCGGCTCACAGCACCACGCGCGCCTCACTTCGCGACGTGCTCCACACCCAACTGATCGAGCACGAACGCGTAGGATTCGGCCAATTCACGATAGCGGCGGAACCGTCCGGATTTGCCGCCGTGGCCGGCCTCCATATTGACCCGGAATAGGATCGGCCGCGTGCTGGTATCGTCCTGGCGCAGCTTGGCCACCCACTTGGCCGGCTCCCAGTACTGCACTTGCGAATCCCACAAGCCGGTGCCGACATACATCGCCGGATACGCCTGGCGCTTGACGTTGTCGTAGGGCGAGTAGCTGAGCATGTAGTCGTAATAGGTCTTGTGCTCGGGATTGCCCCACTCGTCGTATTCGTTGGTGGTCAGCGGGATACTCGGATCGAGCATGGTGGTGACCACATCGACGAACGGCACCTGCGCCACCAGCACGCGGTAGTCCTGCGGTGCCATATTCGCCACCGCGCCCATCAACAGACCGCCGGCACTGCCGCCGCCGGCAGCGACACGGTCAGGCGCCGCATAGCCTTGCTTTACCAGCGCGCGAGTCACGTCGATGAAATCGTTGAAGGTGTTTTTCTTGTGCAACAACTTGCCTTGATCGTACCAGGCGCGCCCCATTTCCTGACCACCACGGATGTGAGCGATGGCATAGACCACACCACGGTCGAGCAGGCTGACCGCAGGCAGATTGAAGCCGGGGTCGGTGGATATGCCGTAGCTGCCGTAGGCGTACTGGTACAGCGCCGCGCGACCGTCCTTCTTGAAGCCCTTCTTGTAGACCAACGACACCGGCACCTTGACCCCGTCGCGTGCGGTGATCCACAAGCGTTCGGTCTGGTATTTACTGGCGTCGTAACCGATCACTGGCTGCTGCTTGAGCAGTTTGCGTTCACCGGTGCGGGTATTGAGTTCATAGACCGTGACAGGCGTAGTCAACGAGGTGTAGCTGTAACGCAGCAGCGGGGTGTCGGGTTCGGAGTTGACCGACAACCCCATCGAATACGCCGGCTCGTCGGCCTTGACGTATTCCTCCTTGCCGTCGGCGAAGTGCAGGCGAATCCGCTCCAGGCCATCGGAGCGCTCGGCAATGGCAGTAAAACCATCGAACAACGCAAATTCTTCGATGAACACGTTTTCGTCGTAAGGCAGCCAGGGCTGCCACTGCGTGCGCGCAGTCGCGCCGTCGGGCGCGCTCATCAGCGCGTAGTTCTTGGCCTTCCAGTTGGTGCGGATCACCCAGCGTCCATGGAAATGGTCGGCGTGGTATTGGACATCGCGCTCGCGCGCAGCCAGCACCACGAAGTGTTGCGGATCGGCGGCGGACGCATAGCGCTGCTCGGACGACACGGTGCTTTCCATGGTGATGACAATGTACTTGTCGTCGCGGGTACGCCCCAAACTCAGGTAGAAACTATCGTCTTTTTCCTCGTAGACCAGTGCATCCTGGGTCGTCGGCGTCCCCAGCACATGCTTCTTGACCCGCACACTGAGCAAGGTTTCCGGATCGTTCTCGATGTAGAACAGGGTCTTGTTGTCGTCGGCCCAGACCACATCCGGCGATACACTCGGAATGCGGTCGGCATACACCTCGCCCGTGTCCAGGTTCTTGAAGCGCACGACGTACTGACGACGGCCGACCTCGTCTTCGGTCCAGGCCAGCAGGCGGTTGTCATGGCTCACCTGAGTATCGCCCACGTTGAAATATCCCTTCCCCGCGGCCATCGCATTGACGTCGAGCAGAATTTGCTCGGGCGCATCCATGCCGCCCTTGCGCCGCGCATAAATCATATAGTCCTTACCGCTCTCATAGCGGCCGTAATACCAGTAGCCACGCTCGCGATACGGCACGGTACTGTCGTCCTGCTTAATGCGACCGACGATCTCGGTGTATAGCGTGTCTTCCAGCGGCTTGAGCGGCTTGAGCACATGATCGGCGTAGCCGTTCTCGGCATTGAGATAGGCCAACATCTTCGGGTTTTCGCGGGTGTCGTCGCGCAGCCAGTAATAGGGGTCCTGACGCACCGCGCCGAACGGCGCCTTGACCGCATGCGGATGCTTGGCCGGATGGGGAGGTGTGACATCGGAGGCAGAGGCGAAAGAAGTCGTCATGAAGATGAGGAAGCACGCTAGCAAAGGACGATGGGACATGTAATTGGGCTAAGGCGACGGAAACGCAATGGCAGGTCGCCCGGCCGGAGGAGACGGCATGGTGCGATAGCAGCCGAGTCTCTCCATAACGCCGCATGCTGGCAAGTCCACGACGATCGTTTCAGACACCCTGACCATCAGCTACCATCGCCAGCATGACTCCCTTGCCCGGCGAAACCCCTGCGTCGCCACCGACTGGACCGCAGTACAGCCAGCGCAGCCGCGAGATCGCACCGTTCTACGTGATGGCACTGCTGGCGCGGGCCAACGAACTGGAACACGCCGGCCACGATGTGATCCATCTGGAAATCGGCGAGCCGGACTTCACCACCGCCGCGCCAATCGTCGCCGCCGGTCAGGCTGCGCTCGCCGCCGGCCACACCCGTTACACCGCCGCACGGGGATTGCCAGCTTTACGCCAGGCCCTGGCGAATTTCTACCAACAACGCCACAACATCGACCTGGACCCGGCGCGAATCCTGATCACCCCCGGCGGCTCTGGTGCGCTCCTGCTGACCAGCGCACTGCTGGTCGATCCTGGCAAACACTGGCTGATGGCCGACCCATGCTACCCCTGCAACCGGAACTTTTTGCGTCTAGTGGAAGGCAACGCGCAATTGGTCCCGACCGGACCGGACAGCGACTACCAGCTAACGCCGGCATTACTGGAACAGCACTGGAACCCTGCCTGCATCGGTGCGCTGACGGCCTCGCCGGCCAACCCGACTGGCACGCTATTGTCGCGCGCCGAGTTGGCCGCGCTGGCACAGGCGCTGCGCGCACGTGGCGGTCACTTTGTCGTGGACGAGATCTACCACGGCCTGAGTTACGGCATCGACGCGCCCAGCGTGCTGGAGGTCGACGATGACGCCTACGTCCTCAACAGTTTCTCCAAGTATTTCGGCATGACCGGCTGGCGTCTTGGCTGGCTGGTGGCACCGCGCGCAGCGGTACCTGCACTGGAGAAACTGGCGCAGCACTTGTACATCAGCGCATCCAGCATTGCACAACAGGCGGCGCTGGCGTGCTTCCATCCCGAGACTTTGCAGATCCTGGAAGCACGTCGCGCCGAATTCGCACGGCGCCGCGATTACCTGTTACCGGCATTACGCACACTCGGCTTCCGCATCGACGTCGAGCCGCAGGGCGCGTTCTATCTATATGCCGACGTCGGCGCGTTCACCGACGATGCACAAGCGCTCTGTACGCACTTGCTGGAAACCGAGCATGTGGCGTTCACCCCCGGAGTGGATTTTGGCCACCACCGCGCCCACCAACACGTGCGCATCGCCTACACGCAAAGCCTACCGCGGCTGCAGGAGGCAGTTGCGCGAATGACGCGCGGACTGGCGCAATGGCAGCGCTGAGCCACCTGTACGCCGTCGGCGCCTGCGACACGAACGCAGCACTCCGGCGTGGTGCGTTCGTGCGGCTGCGTCCGCATGACTTTCACCACTGAGAGAGAAACACACAGGTCCGCCACCTGGTAGACAGCGGACCACAATGCTCTCACTTGGCAAGATGCTCCCACAGGAAACTGTAGGCCAACGCCTGCTTGTGCGCGGCCTGCGCATTATTGGCCGCACCGCCGTGACCGCCTTCGACGTTCTCGTAGTACGTCACGTCCTTGCCTGCATCGAGCATCTTCGCCGCCATCTTGCGCGCGTGACCCGGATGCACACGGTCGTCTCGGGTGGAGGTGAGGAAAATCACCGGTGGATAGGTCTTCTTGGGATCGAACAAGTGGTACGGCGAGAAGGTCCGAATGAATGCCCAATCGTCGGTATCCGGGTTACCGTACTCGGCCATCCACGAGGCGCCGGCCAGCAGGTGGCTGTAGCGCTTCATGTCCAGCAACGGCACTTGCACGACCACCGCGCCGAACAACTGTGGGTACTGCACCAGCATGTTGCCGGCCATCAGCCCGCCGTTGCTGCCACCTTGCACGCCCAGGTGCTTGGCCGAGGTGATCTTGCGTGCGACCAGATCCTGCGCGACCGCCGCCATATCCTCATAAGCCTTGTGCCGGTTCTGCTTCAGCGCCGCCTGATGCCAGCGCGGGCCATATTCGCCACCGCCACGGATGTTGGCCAAGGCGTACACCCCCCCCCGATCGAGCCAGGCGCGGCCCAAACTGCCCGAGTAAAATGGCGTCATCGATACCTCGAAGCCACCATAGCCATACAACAGGGTCGGATGGCTGCCATCGCGCTTGAGCTGCTTGGACAGGACCAGAAAATACGGCACCTTGGTGCCATCTTTGGACACCGCGAAATGCTGCTCGACCTCCTCCTTGGACGCATCGAAGAAACTCGGCATTGCCTTGAGCGTTTCGATGCTCTGCGGACCACGCTGCACATCGGCCAGCATCAGCGTGGTGGGGGTGAGGAAGTCGGTGGAAATCAGCCAAACCTGATCGTTTTCGTCGGCATCGACCGCTTCGACATTAATGCTGCCGAACGCCATCTTGCCCACCGGAAACGGCGTGCGTTCCCACGCGCCCTCGCCCGGCGTCAGCACCCACAGTCGGCTCTTGACGTTGTCGAGAACGTTGAGCACCAACCGCGACTTGGTCCAGGCGAAGGACTCCAGCGACGCCGTCTCGGTCGGCGCGAACAGCACCTGGAAGACACGCTTACCCGCCATGAAATCATCGAACCTGGTCACCAGCAGTGCACCGGCCGGATACGTGGTGCCATCGACGGTCCACGGATCACGTAATTGCACGGTCAACCATTGCCGGTACACATTTTTGGCCGCCGAATTGGGTACATCGATCTTGCGTAACCCACCGTCGGCATGGGGATCACGCAGATACAACTCGTCATTGTAAAAAGCCAACGCGCGGGAAACGACATCGCGCTCGTAACCGGGCGTGTCGTCGTGCTTGGCGTTGACTGACATGTCCTGCGGCTTGCCCTCGTACACCAACGTCGCGCTGCGCATCGGGGTGCCGCGCTTCCATTGTTTGACGATGCGCGGATAGCCAGACGAGCTCATCGACCCGGGACCGAAGTCGGTGTAGACGTAGACCGTGTCGATATCAATCCAGCTCATGGCACCCTTGGCCTCGGGTCGGTAGAAACCGTCCTTGACCCACTGTTTGGTGCCCAGGTCGAACTCACGGGTGACGCCCGCATCGGCACCGCCGCGCGACAGCGCGATCAGACAGCGGCGGTACTGCGGGCGCAAACAATCGGCGCCATGCCACACCCAGTTCTCGCCTTCGGCTTTGTTCAACGCGTCCAGGTCCAGCACCGTCTCCCACTTCGGCTCGGGCTTGCGGTACTCCTCCAGGGTAGTACGACGCCACAGGCCACGCTCATGCTCACGGTCCTGCCACAGGTTGTAGTAGTAAGGGCCGATCTTCTCCACCCACGGGATCTTGGCATCGGAATCCATCACCTGGCGGATACTGGCTTCTGTCGACTTGAACGCCGTGGTGTCAGCCAGCCGCGCCTCGGTCTTGGCGTTCTGCGTCTTGACCCAGTCCAGCGCCTTGGCACCGGTGACATCTTCAAGCCAGGCATAAGGATCTTGGGACATTGCGGGTTCCTTGGCGGCAACGGAGCCGGCCGTGAGCAAAGCGACGAGCAAGCAGGCCTGCGCGAGAGGCGACATGGGCGATGGGATCCTGGAAAATGGCAGCGCACCGTAGCATGCGCCATCGCGATCTCTCCCCTGCCGAAGGTCAGGCCACGCTGGGAGGCTAGCGCACCGGCACGCGCCGCCGCGCCTGCACGCGCGACCTGGCCCGCATCCAGGCCAACAGCGGCCGCAGCGGCATCGGGAATCGGTGCAACGCCCACCAAGCGCTCAGCGGCATGCCCAACAACCACAGCGGTCGCCAGCCCAACCATGCGCTGTCCCCGCGCGCGGCGGGCCACACCGCGACCATGACGAGCCCGACCAGCATCACCTGCCGCAGCAGGCGACACAGGCCCGGATGCGGGACATGGACCCGACCTGAAACGGCGATATTCTGCATGACGGTGACTCCTGTAATGACAAGGCGCGCAGGGTGCCGCGATCACATCTCAAGGACTGCGACGCACTATTGACACGCCGGAAGGGCACAATCCATTACGCTCGACCCTACCTCTCGGAACTCCCCCATGCGCCTACTTGCTCTGTTTGCCTCCGTGTTGCTGCTCGGCATCCTCGCCCCTGCGTCGACAGTGCGGGCAAAGTCACAAAGCCCGCAGGAGCAGGAAACAGCGCAACCGCCCATCGATCTGCAGCGCTTCATGGGCCGTTGGTACGTGATCGCGCATATCCCATACTTCGCCGAACGCGGCCATGTCGCCAGCAGCGACGAGTACACGCTCAAGGACAATGGCAAGATCGCCGTGCGCTACCAGTACCGCAAAGGCTTCGACGAGCCGCTCAAGGAAATCACGTCTCACGCCACGATCAACGAAGGAACCAGCAACCATCGCTGGACCACCTGGTTCTTCGCCGTGCTGCCCACCAAGTACCGCATCCTGGAAGTGGCGCCGGACTATTCCTGGGCGCTGATCGACTATCCCGGACGCGATCTGGCCTGGGTATTCGCACGCAATCCAGACATGAGCCAAAAGCAATACCGCGAATTGGTGGACAAAATGGATCATCAATACGGGATCAACACCGACAAGCTCCTGCGCGTGGCGCAACGCCGCGAGCAGGTCGGACGGCTTGGCTTCGAGGTCCCGCAAAAGCCCTGAGCGTCCCGGCACTCAACGATCACCTGCCGCTCAGCGAAGTCGACGGCGCTGCTCGTATGATCGGGAGGCATTCCCCCACAGACAGGTGCATCCCCTTGGACAGCGTACTTCCCGAATCTCCCCACAACCCAGCCCGCTCCTCCACCAACCCGGCGATGCTACGCGGACAGGTGTTCGCGCAGAACTGCCCCTCCCGCGCGATACTGAGCCACGTGACCAGCCGCTGGGGCGTGCTGGTGTTGGTGGCGCTGAGCAAGGGCACGCACCGCTTCGGCGACCTCCGCCGCAGCCTGGAGGGAGTCAGCGAAAAGATGCTGTCGCAGACTTTGCACGCGCTGGAAGCGGACGGATTCGTGCAGCGCACCGCCTACCCAGTGGTACCGCCGCATGTGGAGTACACCCTGACTCCGATCGGCGAAGAGATGGCCGTGCATGTGCATGCACTGGTCGACTGCATCGAGCGCAACATCGGCACCATCCTCAGCAACAGCGCCGTCGCACACGCCCTTCCGGAATAGCCCAACAGGGCGCGGCCACCGATGCTGGCCGGCTCAATCGTCGCTGTAATTGCTCAATGCCAGCGCGAGCAGCGCCTTGGCCTGCTCGCGCAACGAGCGCGGCTCGACGATCTCGGCATCGGAACCATAGTGCAACACATCCATCAGCAACTCGCGCGAGACGCTGTAGGGTACTTTCAGTTCGTAGCGGCCATCGGGCAAAAATCGCCCCTGTTGCTTGGAGTGCCAGTGCTCGTCGGCCACCCAGCGCGCCGCCTTGGGGCTGAACACGATCGTCGCCCAACCCTTGGGCGCACCGGAGAAAATCCCATAGCTGGATGAAAGCTGCGAATCCAGTTCCGCGTCGGCGACGTCCTGTGCCGGCTGATCGAGCAATCGCGCATGATTGATACGGTCCACCGCGAAACTGCGTACCGCGTCGCGGCCATGGTCCCAGGCATCCAGGTACCAGTTGTCGCGGTAGTGGGTGATGCGCTGTGGCGAAACGTTACGCTTGGTCGATTCGTCGGTGGAACGTGCGCGGTAGTCGAACGAGAGCCGCTTACGCTCCAGCACGGCCGAGGCAACCGTGCGGAAGCTGGCCTCGTCGAGTTTGCGACCGCGATGCGGAATCACCCGCACCCGCTCCACCGGCCATTGGGTCACCCCGGCCTGCGCGGCGAGCAGGCTTTCGATCCGTTGCTGCAACGGCGCCAGCACCGAGGACAATACTCCGCCACCCGTGCGCGCCAGCAACTGTTGCGAGGCCAGCAGCGCATGCAATTCCTCGGAACTCAGCCAAAGTCCCGGCAATTCGAAACGGTCGCTTTCGGCGGATTCGTAGCGGAAACCCGCTTCACCATCGCCCTCGACGGGCGCCATCAGCGCATCGCGCAGAAACGCCAGATCGCGGTAAACCGTGGCGCGGGAACAGCCCAGTTCGTCCTGCAGCCGCGCCACCGTCACCGGGTAGCGCGCGGACTTGAGCTGGCGGTGCAGTGCATTGATGCGTTCGTAGCGGTCCATGCCCCAATTATGTCTGAGTCCGAGGCTGAAAACGCCAGCTGCAGCGCAGCCCGCCAGCCCCAGCCCCAGCCCCAGCGACCGAATCGATCATGCAGTACGTGACCAGGATGTGATGTGGATCCGGTATGATGAAATCGTTTCCAACTCGTTAGCCGAAAGCTGCGTCCCGCCCCCCACCTGCTGAGAGAAGCTCATGTCCCGCCGTGCCTCCATCGCATCCACCATCGCCTCATTGCTGCTGAGCACGTCTTCGGCATGGGCCGCTGACACGGATCCGGCCAGCTCGCCTTGGAGCGGATCGGGTGAACTGGGCATCGCGTCCTCGCACGGCAACAGCTCGAACGAGAGCATCAACGGCAGGTTCAAGGGCCAATACGTGGACGGCGACTGGATCCACAGCCTGGACTTGTTCGCGCTACGCGCCAGCGCCGAGTACACCAACACCAACGCGGACGGCACAATCACACGCTTGCGCCAGACCACCTCCAACCGCTACACCGGCAGCGCCGGCAGCGCGTTGCAACTCGGCGAGCACCGTCAACTGACCGCCTCCCTACGCTACGAACGCGACGACTTCGCCACCTACGACCGACTGGGCACGATTGGTATCGGCTACGGCACGCGGATCATGGATGGCGACCACAGAAGCATCGACGTACAGATCGGCCCCGGCGTGCGCCGCGCCCACGACGCGGCGCAGGATCGCACCGAAACCGGGCTGATCGGCCGCGGCCTGGTCGATTTCAAATATCGACTCACCCACAACACCGAACTGGGCAACACCCTGCTGGTCGAATCGGGCGCCTACGACACCTTTGCCCAGAACGACCTGGGCATCTCGGTGAACATGAACGAGCGCCTGGCACTCAAAGCCGCTTGGCAAGCACGCTACAACAGCGTCGTCAGCGTCGGAAAAGAAAAAACCGACACGCTGACGACGGTGAACGTGGTGTACAAGTTCAAATAAAACCCGCGATTGGGCAGTCACTGCGTCGCAGGCGGCATCAGGCGACAGCGGATGGATACCTGCTCGTGCGGCAATAGCACACGTTCAAGTCGCTCGGTCGATGTCGAGCAATGCGCCAGCGCCAGCACTGAGCAGGGCATCGGCCACGGCCTGACCCAGTGCCTGAGGATCCTGTGCGCTGCCCTGTAACTGCGCGCGTACCAGGCGTCCGTCGGCAACATCACCGACCAACCCCTGCAACAGCAGATCCTCGCCCCGCCACTGGGCGAAGGCCGCGACCGGAACGTGACAACTGCCGTGCAGCGCGCGGTTCATCGCCCGCTCGGCCTCCACGCAGGTACGCGTCGCGGCATCGTCCAGCACGGCGAACAACGCCCGTGCCCCGGTCGCGTCCCGGCGGCATTCCAGCGCGATCGCCCCCTGCGCCGGGGCCGGCAGCCAGTCCGGGGCCTGCAGCCGCTGAGTGATGCGAGGCTCCAGACCCAGCCGCTGCAGGCCGGCACAGGCCAGTACGATCGCGTCGTAATCCGCATTGTCCAGCTTGGCCAGACGCGTGTTGACGTTGCCGCGCAGGTCCAGCAGTTGCAGGTCCGGACGCCACGCGCGCAGTTGCGCCTGCCGGCGCAACGACGAGGTTCCCACACGGGCACCGAGCGGCAGCGCATCCAGTGCCGCGTACAGATTGGAAATCAGTGCATCGGCCGAATCGGCACGCGGCAGAATCGCCGGCAGCACGAACGGCGGCTCCAATTCCATCGGCACATCCTTGAGCGAATGCACCGCGCAATCGGCTTCACCGCGCAGCATCGCCAGCTCCAATTCCTTCAGAAACAACCCTTTGCCGCCGATTGCCGCCAACGAGCGGTCCAGCACTTCGTCGCCGCGTGTGCTCATCGGTACAAGCACCACCTCAAGTTGCGGGTGCGCGCGCCGCAGGCAAGCGGCGACATATTCGCTCTGCCACAGGGCGAGCGGACTCTTGCGAGTGGCGATACGCAGGATCTTCATCCGCGCATTATCGCGGAAAGCCGGCATGCGCCGCTGCCGCAATGGGAATGCAGCACCTTCAGCGCGGACGGATCCCCTGCCGCAACTGCGCCAAGCAACGACGGCTCACTTCCAACGGCTGCTTGCCATGGCGCAACACCGCCTGCACCTGGCCATCGCCGAGGCGACGCAGTTCAACCAGTTCCTGGCGCGCGACCAGACAGTTGCGATGGATGCGAACGAAGCGCTCGGCGAACTCCTCCTCCAGCGAGCGCAGCGATTCCTCGATCAAATCTTCGCCCGCCGCATGGTGGACCACCACGTACTTTTCCTCGGCCTGCAGATAGTGGATGGTATCGAGCGGAATCAGGCGCAGACTACCGCGCAAACGTGCGCACAACTGGGTACGGCGTTGCATCGGCACAGCGGCGCTGTCGGCACGCCCGGCCACGAACATGCGCGCACGCTGCAATGCCGCCGCCAGACGCTCGGCACGCACCGGCTTCATCAGATAGTCGATCGCCGCCGCTTCGAACGCGGACAAGGCATGCGCGTCGTAAGCCGTGCAAAACACCACCGCCGGCCGGGGCTCGAACGCAGCAAAGTAGCGGGCGGCCTCCAGGCCATCGAGACCGGGCATCGCAATATCCAGCAACACCAGATCCGGACGCCACTGATCGCAGGCATCCAAGGCCTCCAGGCCACTGCTGGCCTCGGCCACCACCTCGACACCGAGATGCTCGGCCAACAGGACACGCAGACGCTCGCGGGCCAGGGGTTCGTCGTCGGCGATCAGCACTTTCACATGCGTCTCCTCGGTCGGCTGGCGTGCGCTCTGGAGCATAGTAGCGGGCACCCTTGCCACCTGCCATCGGGGCACGCAATCCCGCCAGCAGCAAACCCGGACTCAGACGGCAGCGAAACGCGCCGCCATCCAATCGCCAAGATCGGCGATTTCCTCGGCACACACCTGATGCGCCATCGGATAACGCTGCCATTGCACCGGCATGCCTAGCGCCTGCAGCGCCTGCGCGGTCTGCTCGGCATAGACCTGCGGGATCACCGGATCGCTCTGACCATGGGCCATGAACAGCGGCTGCGACAGCGCCGCCGGAGCATGCCAGCGGGCCACCTCGGCCAATTCAGGCAAATACGTCGACAGACCAATCAGACCTGCCAACGGCTGTTCCCGGCGCAACCCAGCCGCCAGGGTGATGGCGCCCCCCTGGGAAAAACCGGCCAATAGTAGGCGCTCAGCTGGAACACCACGCGCATGCTCGCGCGCAATCAGCTCCTCGACCTGGGCGACCGAGGCAGCGACCCCGCTGCTGTCGGCGCGGTGAGCAAAGTCCATGCTGACGATGTCGTACCAGGCACGCATACGCACGCCGTTGTTGATGGTCACCGCGCGCAGCGGCGCGTGCGGGAACACGAAGCGCAACGGCGGCCAGCCCGGCCGGACCAGTTGCGGCACCAATGGCGCGAAATCGTGACCATCCGCCCCCAGCCCATGCAGCCAAAGAACGCTCCAGCGCGGCGCAGCGCCGGTTTCGTGCTCCACGGTTTCCAGCATGTCAGACCCCTATCGTGATGCCCGGCATTATGCCCGGTGCCTCACGCTTCGGCGCGCCGAGCGGCGGCCTCGCGGCGTAACTCCGCCGCGCGCAACAACACCGCCGGCGGCTGCGATTCCTCTGGGATAGCGAGAATGCGCAGCTTGCGCAACCAAAGGCCCACCGCGCGCGAGGAACTGATCGCCACCACCGGCACGGCCAACGCCATTCCGATCACGACTGGCGCCATCCACGCAGCCAGCGATGGCGAGACCGCATAGGCCATGCCACCCATCAACAAGCCAAACACACTCAACCCGCCATAGCTGCGCAACAGCGCCCGCCACGACAGACGACCGTCGTCGCGCTGCTGCGCATCCCAGCCCGAATCCTTGCCGGCCAGCACCTCGGCAACACCGCGCGACTGCACGTACATCACCACCGGCGCCATCAACGCAGCCAACAGCGTCTCCAGCAACATGCTCAACAGCGCGCGCAATGCACCGCCGCAAGCGCGTCGTTTCTCAGGCGTGAACACCATCGCCAGATAACCCAGCATCTTGGGCGCCAACAGCACGAACATGGTCACCGCGAACACCCAGAACATCCGGCTGGAGTCCTGCTGGTGCCAGTAGCGCGCAGGCGAAAACGGCGCCAACACCGAGGCGACCAGATCAATGCCGCCGTTCTGTAGCGGGATGGCGATGCCGATCAACATCAACATGCCCCACATCGGCGCGGTGAAGTAATGGCCGATACCCACCAGCATGTGCATCCGACTGACCCAGTGCAGGCCGCGCGCAGTCACTACCTTGGAATGCTGCAAATTGCCCTGGCACCAGCGACGGTCGCGCACCAGCAAATCGGTCAGCGTCGGCGGGCCTTCTTCGTAGCTGCCCTGCAGATACGGCACCATGTGCATTGCCCAACCGCCACGACGCATCAACGCGGCCTCGACGAAATCGTGGCTGAGCACATGACCGCAGAACGGCTTGCGTCCTGGCAGCGCCGGCAGGCCAGCATGCGCGGCGAAGGCCTCGGTACGAATCATCGCGTTGTGGCCCCAATAATTGCTTTCCGCACCGTGCCACCAGGCCACGCCGAAGGCGATCACCGGGCCGTAAACGCGGCCACCGAACTGCTGCATGCGAGCAAACAGGGTATTGCCATTGACCACTTCCGGCAGCGTCTGGATCAGGCCGACATCCGGATTGGCTTCCATCGCCGCTGCCAGGCGCACGATGCTGTCGCCAGTCATCAAACTATCCGCGTCCAGGATCAACATCTGCGGATAGGCGCCACCGAAGCGGCGGACCCAATCGGCGATATTGCCGGCCTTGCGCCCGGTGTTGCTGGCACGACGACGGTAGAACAACCGGCCATGGCCGCCGACACGCGCCACCAGGTCGGCATAGACCACTTCTTCCTCTGCGCCGATGGCCGGACGCGTGGTATCGCTGAGGATGAAGAAATCGAAGCGATCGAGCTGACCAGTGGCCTGCACCGACTCGTAGATCGCCTGCAAGCCGGCCATCAGCCGATGCGGATCTTCGTTGTAAGTGGGCATCAACAAGGCGGTGCGGCAGTGCACGCTGGGCAGCGGCGCATCCGGATCGATGCCCAGCTTGCGGCCATGGCCGAACACCAGGGTGAAGAATCCGGCCAGCGCACTGACAAAGGACAGCGTGATCCAGGCGAACATCGGGACGAACAACACCATCAGACAGCCTTCGAGCACGCTGACTCCGCCGATCAGCAAGACCTTGCCGATCAGCATGCTGGCATAGGCGGTCATCGCTGCGGTGGTGCCGAAGACATACAAACGCCGCCAACCGATACCGACTGGCGTACTGGGCAGACGCTCATGACGCAATTCGCCCTCGCCCAGCGACTGCAGCGGCATCGCCAGCGGTGACTCCGGCGGCAACACCGCATGACCGGCATCCAGGGACACTACAGCGGGCATGGACATGGGTGGGGCGATGGTACTCATGCGATCCGCCGACCGCTTCGGACAGCGCCGCGCCAGCATTGGAGCTGTGCACGCACAGACATCGCGACGTTTAACGTCGCGGCCGCGCGAGCCTTGTTGTGTTCGCCACTCGATACCACGTTCGCTCCTGTGCGCAGGCACGCACCACTGCCACTGTAAAGCCTAGATAGTAAGCTTTCACGAAGGCTGTCACAGGCATGACGGCGGTCCCAGCGCCAGATCCGTTCAGGCATGCCAGCCTTCACCGCCGCCCAGGATCCGGAGCCCGCCCAGGTTCGGGCCAGAAACGGCGGCAACCACCACCGGCACGGGCGAACACCTGCGCGCGCTAGGAAACGATGGAATCGGCGCTATCGCCAAGCGGCCGTGGCACCAGCGGAAAGGCCAACGTGATCGTGGTGCCGCGACCCAATTCGGAATCGACATCGACGAATCCACCAGCCTGACGCACCAAACCATAGACCTGGGCCAACCCCAGCCCGGTCCCCTTCCCTTCCGGCTTGGTGGTGAAATACGCCTCGAACAGGCGCGACTTGGTCTCTTCCGACATCCCCTCGCCGTGATCACTCACCGTCAGGGTGACGTATGTGCCGGGTTGGCGCATCGCCGCCGCGCGCAAAGGCGGCACTTCCAGCGTACCGCAACGGATCCAGACCACGTCGCCCGGGCGGCAGGCATCGCGCGCGTTCAGGGCCAGATTCATCACCGCCTGTTCGACCGAATTGCGGTCGGCATAGGTCGTTGCGGGGCTGGCGGATGTCTCCAACTGCAGCCGCATCTCGCTTCCCAGTGCCTGCGCCAGCAGCGGCTGCATCTGCACGACCAGGTCGCACAGGTCCAACCACTCTGGTTTGACCGGGTGCGCCCGTGCGAAGCCGAGCAGGCGCCGGGTCATCCGCGCACCATGCTGTAGCGCATCGCCGGCGATGCTCAGCAACCTGAGCTGGTCCGGCTGCAGACGCTGCGGCTGATCGGCGACCATACTCACCGAGGTCATCGCGGTCTGCAGCATGTTGTTGAAGTCGTGAACGACGCCGGCGAGCATCTGTCCGACTGCCTCGCCCTTCTGCGCCTGAGCCATGGCACGCTCGGCGACGCGCTGCGCCGCCAGGGCGATATCCAGTTGCCCACGCAACTGCGAGTGCTGCACCTGCCAATGCCGACCAAGCGCCGCAGTCTCGGCCTGCACCATGGCCTCGGCCTCGGCATGCCTCTGCGCGCGCCCGAGCGTCAGATCGCCCAGGGTACGCAGTGCCTGCTCGATCTGGCGTTGCGGAGTGACATCGCGACTGATCACCAACACGCTTTCGACCAGTGCCGACGCATTGGCCAGCGGACTGACCATCACATGCCACCACCGTTGCCGCCCATCCTGGGAGGGACGCTGCGCCCAGAATTCGTTCTGCTCGTTGCGCAAGGCCGCAGCGAACGCGGCATCGGCGAACGGCTGCATATCCTCCGGCCACAGCTCCACCCAGGGGCGCCCGACGATGCTCTTGGGCTCGGACACCCCAAGCAAGGTCAGCCCATGCGTATTGATCGAACGCACAACGCCATCGCAACCGACTTCTTTGATGCAATCGTGCGAGAGTTCGACGATCTGCCGATAGCGGGCGTGAGTGGACAAGCTGCTTCTCGCAGTCATAATGAAGCCGAGAGTATCGGGATTGCCCCAGCATCACCAGCGCTTCACTGGAGAACCGCGAAGCTGCGTACTTCAGCATTCTGCGGTGACAGCATTATGCGCGCAACACGCGCCCTGGCCACCATTCTTTTGGTGGAAGACGATCAAACCATACGCGAGCTCGCCGCCGACATGCTCGCCGCCGATGGCTACCGCGTGCTGGCGGCAAGTACAGCGCACGAAGCCATGGAGAAGCTGGCGCGGCATCCGGACGTGGATCTGATCTTCAGCGATGTGCAGATGCCCCGTTGCGACGGCCTCGGCATGGTCCGCCAGCTGCGGCGCAAAGGGATCGCGCTCCCGGTCCTGCTGACCTCGGGCCTGCACACCCCAGAGGCAGACCATCTGCCAGCGCAGACCGACTTTCTGCCCAAACCATACCGCCGCAGCGAACTGCTCGCCGCACTGCATCGCTTGCAAAGTGGAAGCGCCTAGCGTCGGCGACCGACGCCAGCGCACCATCGAACCACACGCTGAATTTGCCCACAAAAATAAAAGCGTTCAATTCCAGTTCAATTCCAGTGGCAAACGCACCGCAACTCACATCATCTCGCCACTGCATACCAGCACCGCAGAAATAGCACCGCGTACAACAGTCATTGCGCAGTGTCGGCACATCATCCACGCACAGAAAAACTAAACGATTCATTGATGCGCATGTTTTGCTGCGCCTGCATGACAACGGTTTTGCGTTCTAACTCCACCTGCTTACCAGCTTAGACAAGGCGGCATTTCATGCACCGTTTATTGCATGAATCACCGTCTGATTGAACAGCGCAAAATTGCTTCGATACTCGCAAGCACGTCGCTTTTTCTTATTCGACGTCGCGCCCCCTCGAAGACGCGCTATTGCATCGCGCTGAGGCGGATGGCTCAAGATCGGCCGAAGCCGCACCCACGAGCGGTTCCCAATGACGCGCGCAGCGGCTGTATTGCCGACTCACACCATCGCACACATCGATTGCAGCGGCGCCTCCTGCACACGCGCCTCGGCGACCGCCTCACCGACCAGGCGCGCCCGGGACGAGCATCGCGACATCGGCCGCCAGACGCGCCAGCGTGGTCAGCAGTTGCACCTGCCGCGGCAGACTCAACGACTGCACCACTGCGGCCGGCGTATCGGCGGGCAGATGCCGCAATAGGCTGTCGGCCAGTGCCGCGACGCGGGCCATGCCCATCATGCCCATGTAGATCGCCAGCGTGGTACGGGTGGCGCACAGCGCGGCCCAGTCCGGCTCGCCATGGTCGCGGTGCGGTCACGAAGGTGATGCCATGGCAATGCGTGCGGTGGGTCAGCGACATGCCGAGTCCGGCCGCTGCGGCGATGCCGGCACTGACGCCATTGACGATACGCACCGGCACGCCAACTGCGCGCAAGAACGCGATCTCCTCGCCGGCACGCCCAAACAACAACGCCTCGCCCCCCTTGGCACGCACCACCGTCGCACACTGCAACGCGTAGCGACGCATCAATCGGCAGATGAACGCCTGCGGCATGGAACGACAACCGCCGCGCTTGCCGACGCGAATCACCCGTGCCTGCGGCGCGAATTGAACGATCTACGGATTGACCAGATCGTCGAGCAGCAACACCTGCGCACTGCGTAGCGCATTCACCGCCTGGAGCGTCAACAGTTCCAGATCGCCCGGACCAGCCCACAACACCACCACCTCGCCGTCGCCACGCGCGGCGGACACGCTGACATGCTTCATCGCCCACTCCCCATCGAAGGAACACACACCACCCCTGGATCCGCGCGCAGGCATCCACACCCACAAAAACGGCTGGCAACGACGCCAGCGGATTTGCGGCCAGCAGATCGACACACCCTCGCCGATACCAAGATCGATCGTGACAAACGACGCCGAAAACCCAATGGCATCCCGGCACGCTTCTCGGCACCAACTCGCACGCAGCGTGCGCTGAGATTGGCCAGGCGCGCAGGCGCACTCATGCGACCACCACATCGGCGCACAGCCGCTGCACCTGCGGCATGCACGACCCGCAGACGCTGCCACACCCCTGACGTGCACGGACCTGCGCCGGCGTCGCGCCACGCGCGGCCTCGGCACAGATCGCCGAGGCGCGCACCTGCACGCACTGGCACACCAGCGGATCACGCACCCCGCCAGCGACCTGAGCAAACACCGCCAAACGCGGCCCATCCCAGACAGCGGACGCAGTACCGCCACAAGGCAGCGCCTGGTTGGTCGGCACCGGCACCGGTGACCCAGGCGCGCTGACGCTGAAAGCACTGCGCGCACTCAACCAGGCCGATCTGCTGCTGTGCGGTGCCGACGTCAGCGCCGCGGTGCTGAGCCTGGCGCGTCGCGACGCCACCCGCCAGCCACTGCCTGACGATCCAGCCGCACACCTGGCGCTGCTGTGCGAACAGGCCCGCGCGGGACAGCGCGTGGTCAGTCTGTTGCCCGGCGATGCATTCCGACACCCACCATACGCCACGCTGGCCGCCAAGCTCGCTGGCGCCGGCATTGCCTGCGATGTGATCCCCGGCGTCGCGTTGTATTGAGGCAAGCGCATCGCGCGTGCGCTGTCCGTACAGATGCGTGCGAAGCAGCGGAGCGCACGGACAAAACGTGCGCTTGACCTTGACCATCCGCCTCTGCGCACGATTGATCGTCAACGCAGCTCGGCTCAAGAATCCAAACCCGCTCCAGGCAAGTAACCGCGGCACCGATGACGATGCGCATGCCGTCAGGGTCGGGCCATCGCCCATCACCACGATTGTGGCGAGGCATGCGCGTCGATGCCATCGTCCACCAGCAGGCCATCGACATCGGCCTTGTGATCGAAGGGAATGCGAAGAGCGTGCCGCAGGTTGCGGGTCATACATCGGGATCGACCCAATGTATTGCATGCTCCAAGCATGCTCAAAAAATAAAACGCAGGCGTCAGGCAAGCGAACGTGCCCGCCGCATGCGGCGGGCACGATGTCGCAAGAGGCAACCGATCAACGCGAAGCCGGCGGCGGCACGACCGGAACGCCAGGTTGTCCCGGCACAGCCGGCGGCGGCGGCGGGGCCGGCGGCGCAAACACCGCTTGTTGCGAGGCACGGTCACGACCCACTTGAGTCGCTTCCACCGCACGCCCCACATTGGTGATCACACCAAAGCCGCTCACGCTCAGGCGTGCGCCTGGACGCAACAACTCGCTGTATTGCAGCGCGGCCGGGGGCGGCATCCGCACCACCGTGCCGTCGCTGAGCAACGCACCAGCGGTTTCGCCACGCGGCCCGTAGATCAACCGTTCGATACGGCCATCGGTCTGCAGCGGGGTGAGCGACGGCGGCGACGGCGGGGCGGGCGGCGGCGTCATCGGGTTCGGCGGGCGGTCCACCACCTGCTTGCCACTGCGGCGCGCGGTGATCGTGCTGGCCTGCAATACCGGCAGGCTGCCCAGGCGATAGCCCTGCACCGACACCGCATCACCACGGCGCACCGCCGCTTGCAGATCGCCCGATAGATGTGGCGGGAAGTTGACCTGGGTACCGTCCACCAACCACATCCCATCGACATCGCCATTCGGGTTGATCATGAAACGTTCGACGGTGCCGTCCACCTGCACCGGCGCGGCAGCCACTGGCGCGTCGGTTCCCAGCGGTGCGGGCGGGACAGGCGGCGGAGCGGGCTGCGCATACACCTGTGCGCCGGCAGTGGTGGCAACAAAGACCAAGGACAGAGCGAGTGCGTGACGACGGATCATGAGACGTTCTCCAAAGCGGCAAGGAGGGCCGCTTGCATTAGAGATAAAGCAGGCACCGTGCCAACCTTTAAATCATTGATATATAAAGAAATAGAAGGGAACCCTTAGCATCGCGACGTCCTCATTGCATCCACATCCGTCCGTTTTTCGGACACCTTCCCGCCCGGCGCCGCCCGCGACGGACACTCACTGCAAACCGTATTCGTCGAGCTTGCGGTACAGCAATTGGCGATGAATACCGAGTCGACGCGCTGCCTCGGCGCGATTACCATGGGTGTGGGCCAACGCCGCCTGGATCATGCGTCGCTCCAGTTGCGCAATCGCCTGCGGCAGGGTCATCGCATCGGTGTCGACAGCCGTCGCATCGCTCGGCTCGGCCAGTAGCTCGTCGAGATCGTGCGCTTCGATCACCGGCGCCCGCACCAGCACCTGGCAACGCTGCATGGCGTTACGCAATTCGCGCACATTGCCCGGCCAGGGATAGGCGCGCAGTCGTGTCTGCGCCGTGGGCGATAACGTCTGCGCGCTGCTCGCGCCGGTCTGTAGAAAGTGTTGCGCCAACAGCAGGATGTCGTCGCCGCGCTCGCGTAGCGGCGGCAGTTCGATCGGCACGACGTTGAGCCGGTAGCGCAGATCGCGACGGAAGCTCCCCGCCTCCACCGCCTGGGCCAGATCGCGGTGCGTTGCGGCGATCACCCGCACGTCCACTTTTTGCGCGCCGCGCCCGCCCAGTGGCGACACTTCACCTTCCTGTAGGAAGCGCAGCAGTTTGGCCTGCATCGGCAATGGCATGTCGCCGATTTCGTCGAGGAACAACGTGCCACCGTCGGCATCGCGAATCAGGCCACTGCGATCGGCAACCGCGCCGGAGAACGCCCCCTTGCGGTAACCGAACAACTCGCTCTCCATCAGCTCGGTGGGAATGGCCGCGCAATTGACCGCAACGAAGGGCTGCCCGGCGCGAGCGCTGGCACGGTGCAAGGCGCGCGCGGCCAGTTCCTTGCCGGTGCCGGTTTCGCCGCAGATCAACACCGGCAGATCGGAAGCGGCAGCCAGACCGATACGCTTGTGCACGGTGCGCATCGCCGCACTGTGTCCAAGCAGTGCATCGTCGTCCTCGACCGGTGCCGTCGACGTTGACGCCGGCGCCTGTTCGGCACGATTGAGCAGCGCGCGTTCAACCACCGCGGCGATATCGGCACGGCCCACCGGCTTGACCAGATGATCGAACGCGCCAAGTTTCATCGCTTCGATGGTATTGCTGCTGGAAGCATGGGCGGTGAGCATCACCAACGGCACGCGCGCGGCCTGCACATCGTCCTGGCGCGCGCGCATCAGTGCGATGCCATCCATCCCTGGCATGCGGAAATCCACGAAGGCCAGGTCGATGTCACCCTCGCCCAATCGCGCCAGTCCAGCGTGCGGATCGGCCAGCGCGATCACCTCGTGGCCGAACGAGCGCAATGTGGCCTGCAACGTCGCGAGGAACGCCTGGTCGTCGTCGATGATCAGGATGCGCGCCATGGCAGCTCCAAAGTGAACGTGGTGATGCCATCGTGGTGCGCGTAACGCACCTCGCCGCCATGTGCGCGGGCGATTTCACGCACCAATGCCAGACCCAGCCCATTGCCATCGCTGCGGCCGCTGGCAAATGGCTCGAACAAGTGCGCGGCGACCGGCGCCACGACCGGTTCGCCACGGTTGCACACGCTCAGCCGCAGCAGATCCGCGTCGGCGTGCGCGGCCAGGGTCACTTCAGTCCCTGCCGCGGCGTGTTGCAGCGCGTTGCGCAACAGGTTGTGCAAGGCGCGGGCGCTCTGCTGCGGATCCAGCCGCCACTGCGCCGGCGCCGCGCCAAGACGTAGCACGATCGGCGGCACCTGCCCGCCCCATTCGGCCGGGTCCAGCAACGCCTGCAGCCACGGCCGCAAGTCCACCGTTTGCTGTTGCAGGCGGATCGGCTGGACCATGCCGAGCAGGCTTTCGACCACTCCATCCAGGCGCTGGATCTGCGTCAGCATCAATTGCGCTTGCGCATCGTCGAACCCATCTCCACCCGCTGCGATCTGATTCTCCAACGCCAGGCGCAGGGTGGCGATCGGGTTGCGGATCTCGTGCGCCACGGTCGCGGTCATGCGTCCGAGCGCGACCAGCCGTTCGTGTCGCGACAGTTCCTCGCCGAGCCTGCGCGTCTGCGCCAACGCCTGCGCACTGCGCTGGGCGTAATCGGTGACCGCGGCACCGAGTCGATCCAGCTCCGGTGCGCCGGTCGCGGGAATGGCGGGTATTTCCGCTGGCGTCGCCAGCGCCTGCTGGATGCGCTGCAAGCGCTGGCTCCAGCGCCGCACTACCCATCCCAGCGCCAGTGCCGACCCCACCACCAAGACCAGAATCAGCGCCATGCCCAGCGCCAGCGGCAGACTGGCCGCAGCATCACTGGAAGCGACTCGGGTCATGGTCCAGGCGGCGGCATGGCGATCCAGTGGACACGCCGCGATCAGCAAGGTCTCGCGCTGCCCGTCGCGCCGGTAGCTCACCGCCTGGCGCGCCTCGACGCCGCGCTGCGCCGTGGCGACGATCATCGCGCGTTCGGCCGCGGGCACGTCGGTTTTGTGTTCGCTGCCATCGTAGGTCGGGTAGGCATAAGCCAGGAAGCCGCGCTGGCGATCCCAGATACCGCCTTCCACGCCAGCGGCATCGGCCAGAACCAATTGCGTCACCACCGCCGCCAGGCCGGTGCCATCGCTGCCATGCGCGGCGACACTGGCGCCGTTGTAGCGCTGCACCATGTGTGCACACACCTCCTGCAACTGCGCTTGCGCACGCTGCGCACGCACGCCCTCGCTGTGCCGATACAGCCCGACCAGCACCACCGCCATGCCGACACAGGCGGCGACGATGACGATCCAGATCAGCAGGAGTTGGCGCAGCAGCGAACGGGGCATGGCTGACCTTTGCACGAAACGAAACGACGAAGCCGATCGTACCCGCGGGGCGAAGCCACGGCCATGCGCGGGACGCAGCGCACCGTGTTACGCGTCGTTCTCAATGCTCGGACCAACCTGCTTCGGCGACACGCGCACGCATCTGTGCGATACGCGCAGGCAGTACATGCAGCGTCGTTGCGACGGGACAACCGCCATGAGGTCGAGGTTGATCGGTTACGTTACGGTGCGGCGTTTTTCGCCGCGATCAGCGCCGCATTTGCGGTCACGATCTGACGGCAGCCATGAGAATGCGCTGAGCATACGCACAACCTCACGACCGCTGCGTCACTGACGAGGCCCGGCGCGTTGTTGCAGCGCCGTGCCGTTTACTCAACCGGCTTGTTGTACCGCCGCCCGCAAGGCACGCGTCGGCCGCGGTCGACTGGGGAAGGCATGGCGCACGATCCGCCACATCACCTGGCCGAACTGACGCGGCAGCGACCCGGTGTTGTAGTGCTGACCGTAACGCGCGCAGATCTTGCGCACCTCCAGCGCCAGCCCCGCATAGCGGTTGGCCGGCACATCGGGATAGAAATGATGTTCGATCTGATGGCTCAGATTGCCCGAGAGCAGATTCAGCAGCTTGCCGCCGGCCAGATTGGACGAGCCGCGCAACTGGCGCAGATACCAGTGACCGCGCGACTCGTTCTTGATCGATTCCTTGGGGAACGTCTCGACTTCTGCGGTGAAGTGGCCGCAGAAAATAATCACGAACGTCCAGATGCTGCGCAACACGTTGGCAACCAGGTTGCCCAGCAACACCGGCAGGAAGAACGGACCAGCCAGCACCGGAAACACCACATAGTCCTTGATGATCTGCCGGCCCATCTTGCGCCCGACCGGAGCGAACGCACGGCGCAACTGGCCAGGCTTCATCTTGCCGGCGAACCAGCGGCCCAGGCGCAGATCCTGGATCGCCACGCCCCATTCGAATAACACCGCGAACACCACCGCGATGAACGGCTGCGCCAGGTAGAACGGACGCCAGCGTTGCTCGGGGAAGATGCGCAACAGGCCATAGCCGATGTCGTCGTCCATGCCGCGCACGTTGGTATAGGTGTGGTGCTTGAAGTTGTGCGTCTTGCGCCAGTTATCGCCAGTGGCGACGATGTCCCATTCGTAGGTATTGCCATTCAACTGCGCATCGCCCATCCAGTCGTACTGGCCGTGCATGACGTTGTGGCCCAACTCCATGTTCTCCAGGATCTTGGACAACGTGAGCAGCAACACGCCCGCGATCCACGCCGGCAGCAACACGCTATGCACGAACGCGCCGAGGAACAACAACGCGCGCCCCGCCAGACCGGTGTAGCGCACCGCCGCGACGATACGACGGATATAGCGCGCATCGCGTGCGCCCAAGTCGGCGAGTGTGCGCGTGCGCAGCGCGTCCAGTTCATCGCCAAAGGCTTGCAATTCGGCCGGAGTCAGTGCGCGGTTACGGGGAGCCGCCATGGGAAAATCCTTCAAAGGTCCAGGGTCAGGTCACTACTGGCGCTGTTGATACACAGCTTCAGCGAACCGGGTTCGGTGGTGTGGGCGCCGCTGAGCATGTCGCGGGTCGCACCGGACTGCTTGCCGCAGGCGCAGCTATTACAGATGCCCATGCGGCACCCATGCTTGGGCCGCAGGCCCTCGGCTTCCAGCGCGGTGAGCAGCGATTGTCCGCGCGGCAATTGCAGCACACGGCCGCTGCGCGCCAGAGTCACCGCGACCGTGCCCTGCTCGATGTCGTCCAGCGCCGGCGGCGGGCTGAACGCCTCGGCCTGGAAGCGCGCGACATGCGGCTGCAGACGCGCACGCGCAGCCTGCACGAAACCGCCCGGGCCGCAGGCCAGCACCTGCGCCTGCTCCAGGCCGCGCAGATGCTCCAGCGGCAACGCGTCCACACGCGGCGCGGGAAAATCGCCCTCGCCGGTGATCGCCAATTGCAGATGGAAGCGCGGATGCGCTGCAGCCAGCGCCTGCAGTTCGTCGCGGAAGCACACTTGCTCGTGGCGGCGCGCCCAATAGATCAGATCGACATCGGCAGGCATCCCTTCCGCTGCCAACTGCCGCAGCAACGCACGCATCGGCGTGATGCCGCTGCCAGCGGCCAGCAACAACCAGCGACCGCGCGAGGCCGCCGGCAGCACCATCTCGCCGAACGCCTGGCCCAGCTCGAACACTTCGCCGATCCGCGCCGTATTGGCCAGATATTGGCTGACCCGGCCACCGTCGACCACCTTGACCGTGATCGCCAGACGCCCATCCGGCAATAGCGTGGGACTGTAACTGCGCAACAAACGACGGCCTTCGATCTCCACGCCCAGTTCCACATGCTGACCGGCGCGCAACCCGCGCCAGTGGCGATTGGGCTGCAAGACCAGGGTCACCGCATCGCTGCTGGCGGCCTCGCGCTGCAGCAACCGCGCACGCGGGCGTTGCCAGGTCCACAGCGGATGCAGGCGCGTGGACCAGAAATCGAAAACATCCGGCCGCACCCAAGCATGCAGCGCACGCATGGAGGGACGGAGCTTGGCGGGACGGCGGGCGGCATTCATGGCACCCACTATACAGACATAGATACGAATGTCTATACAGTTGTATATTCAGCAAAAGCGCTATGATCCGTCATTGCCTGCTCCGGCCCAGTCCATGACGTCGATCCACCTGCCCCAGCCCGAGGACGCGCTTCCCGCGCGCAAGGGTGCGATCTCGCGTGAAGACCTGCTGGCGGCGGCGCTGAAGCTGATCGGACCGCACCGCAGCGTCTCAACGCTGAGCCTGCGCGAGGTCACCCGCGAGGCCGGCATCGCGCCGAACAGCTTCTACCGCCAATTCCGCGACATGGACGAACTCGCGGTGGCGCTGATCGACCTGGCCGGCAGCTCGCTGCGCACTATCATCGGCCAGGCCCGGCAGCGCGCCGCCGGCAACCGCCGCAGCATCATCCTCAGCTCCGTGGAGACGTTCATGGAGCAGTTACGTGCAGACGACAAGTTACTGCACGTCCTCTTGCGCGAGGGTACGGTCGGCTCGGACGCCTTCAAGCGGGCGGTGGACCGTGAGTTGAATTATTTCGAAGACGAACTCCGCGTGGACTTGATCCGCTTGGCTGCGCAGGAGGGCGCACCGCTGCACGAGCCGGCGCTGGTGTCCAAAGCGATCACCCGGCTGGTCTTCGCGATGGGCGCGACAGCGATGGATTTGCCACCGGAAAAAGATCCGCAACTGATCCGCCAGATCACCGCGATGCTGCGCATGATCATCCTCGGCTCGCGAGCATTGGCGATTGGCTGAGGGGTGTTGGTGTTGGGTGCCAGGCTATAAAGCGATTAGGCAGGCACTAGCTCAACCACCTAGGATTGCGCTTACCACGGCGAACCACTCAGCTAGCATGAAGAGAGAGCACATCTAACTCATCAGCTCCAACGACAATGGCCCGGCTCAATGGCATGAATAACAATGGCGGCAAGGTCACAGCAGCACTGGGCCGCACCTTCCAGCCAGTCAACCAGGCCGCGAAGATATTCGCAGCGGTAGCACCGGCGGTGTGATGAGTGGACGCGTATTGGCACCGGTTATTCGCCGATGACAGCGACGTCCTCAATCAGCTGAAAAGTCGCCACCACTTCCGCTCTGGTGGTGCAGTCGCCACCCCAGCTTCAACCTGTTCTCTGAAAGCATTGGCATGGATTCGAACCCATGAGCAATGCTGGGGCGAGGTCATCGCGCGCCGTCGTCCCGACCATCGAAACCAAAGCCAACTACTAGGGGTAGCAAGCAGGTGAGCGGCGGGACTGTGCATGCCGGCAGCGCCCATAACAAGCCTCACCTGCCCTTACACGCGTGATCCACGGGCTCTCAGCGGCCATGGGAGGGGTTCTACCCATTCCCCAGTCGCTGGGGCGTTACGCGTGTACGGGCCTGCCATTGCGACTCCAGGGACGTGGCAAAAGGCAAACACGGTGGGGAAGCAGGGGGGGCAAGTTGCCAGCACTCGGTCAGGGAAAAAATTGTTTGAGCGATGCGACAGAAATATCGTATTCAGTGTCGCTGTCCAAAGATGATTTTCCAATCACCTGGTCCAAGATGACCCGAGCGCGCGCGCACAATTCGGCACGGTCAAGATTTTCCATTTCGAATATCTTGGCAGCGATTGCGTGGCTTAGGTTGTTGGCTCCGCTGCCGCCATAACCCCATCCATAGCCACCAACGTAATCGAATAAGTCGCGGCGTGTAGGCACAAGCTCGGCTGGCCCAGTGGTGGCGTGGCGATATAGCGCCACCCTAGCCCCCTCAACGATTCTCAGCAGAATGTAGCTCATTGACACCTCTTCGCCATGTGCAGATGGTCGGGGAACCCAGATTGTGAGCCAGGGCGCATGGCTTGTGAAGTGGGGTGCGTAGCAGACGGAAATTGTCGCTTATGAAAGACCACGCACGTGTGTCCTAGTCTAATGTTCGTGGACACCTCGATAGTGGATGATCACAGCCATCACGTTTCCAGTTCGAAATGCAAGCCGTTCGCGTAGAGGTACGGGAGGAGGTCACTGCCATCTCGCAACCCGAGCTTGGCCAATCCACTGTACTTGTGTGTCGTCACCGTGCTGTAGCTGCGCCCGGTGCGCTCTCCAATCTCCGCAGCCTTCTCGCCACGGCTGAACGCGAGCAGGATCGACTTTTCTGCGTCCGTCAACGACGTCCAAGGGTGCGCCTTGATGCTGTCCAGATCGATGCGGCCGTCCAGATAGCGACAGCCCGCGCCAACAACCTCGATGGCCTGCGCGAGTTCTGTCGTGGCACTCGTCTTTGCCACATACCCCAAAGCGCCGACTTGAAATACCGCATTCGCGAGAAATGCGCTTTCCTCAGCGGTGTAGACGAGCACCTGTGCTGTCGGATCTGCCTCCATTACCGCCTGTACCAGACGCGCCCGCTTGAGATTGCCAGGCATCACCAGGTCAAGCACAACAAGCCGGTTCTCATCGCCGGGACGATTCGCGCAGGCATCCAGCAGTGCCGCGCTCTCATGGAAGGTGGCGCAGTGCGAGTCCGGCACGGCAAAGACCGTGGAAAGCAGTTGCAACGCCGCGAATGTCGTCGACGGATGATCGTCGGCGATGAAATACTTCCTGGGCCTCGCATCCGCTTGGCCCGTTCGCTTGTGGCCCGCAGGCCAACCATTGGTCGCCCAGTTCATCACTGCGTGTTCCATCGCTCAACCAACATTTCCATCCGCGCCGTGCTGCGGCAGCTTTTTTTCTGCGCACGGCACGCCCCATTTCAATTACTTTGTATGAATCGCATGTATGAATCGAACGGCTCCATCTCCATGACCTCTCGCCTCTGATCCAGCGATGCCTTGTCCTGAATCGGATACGGTTCGACCTTTCCGCCGTCCTCGCTGAACTGGGAGCCGTAGATCTGATCCTTCCCTTGGTACATGCGCAGCCGATCGATCATCAGCGCGTAGTCATGGCGTACCATCTCGCCACGGAGCATCAGCGGACGTGCTTTTACGAGTGCGTCCCGGATCAAATCGGGGCTGTGGGAGTGCTGCACAAGGATGAAGAACTCCATAACCCCCTTGCGACCCACCATCTGCGCGTTAGGGAAGCCATGTTCCTTGAGCACCTGTGTCACAAACACCGCGTTCTTGGCATCGTCAGCATCAGTGGCCTTCGCTTCCACCGAGTCTGCGCCTGTTCCCGCCTGATCCCACACCTCTCTCAAGTGCTGGTCTCTCGCGTACCGCTCATCCAAAGACCGCCTCAGATCGGCATGCGTGATGGGTGGCGGTCGCTGGCACAAGGCGGTCGCACCGATCACCTGGTCGTAGGGTATTCCGACAGCGATCAGATCGTTGGCAGCACGAAGATCTAGCGCAATCGGAGCCAGTCCCAGATTATCGCGCTCCTGGTTCACAGCCATCGCGTTCAAACCCTGCGGCAATTTGAGCACTCCGTCCTTGAGCTCAGGGAGCGCACCATACGTCTGTTTTTTGCCGCGCGAAAGCGACACGCGGTCGACCAGCGCGGCGTAACCCCGTGGATCGACGTCATCCCCTACACGCTCGTACAGCGCGTCCATGAGCATTCGCTGTAACTTCCTGTCGCCACGCAAAGCGAGGACGATGGGGCCGAGGGCATTGACCCCTTCGCATCCGACTTGGCCTTCGGTCGGTACTCCACCATCCAGCACCTTTGCCACTTCGCGCAGCTCTTCTGGCTTGAGAGGCCCACTGCTCGCCTTGGCTTGGAAGGCCAGAAGTTTGTCCCGCACATCAGGCTGAGAGATCCCTGTAGCGTGCGCGGACGCCACCAATACGCCCACAAACAAACAGATCCAAACCATTATCAGTCTACGCATCGCGGCTTCACCCTAGGTGCTTGTCAAGATGTTTCGTATCGACTGTTCCGAACGCGGCAAGCTGCCGCGCCAGCTGCTTGTACCGGCTGGAGTCGCAGATAAGCTGCAACACCAAACTGTTGAAGTCAATGGCTCCGGGCTGCGGTTGGCCTGGCACCAGACCGATGACAAATTCGCAAAATCCAGCCAACGCCCTCATCTCAGGTAGGTAGTCTTCAATCCAGAGAAATTGCCCTTGCTGATTCACTTCGACAAAAACGAAATCGCCTGCGCGATCCACGATGAAGTCAAAACACCCCATGTTCAGTGACATCCCATCCAAAAGAGCGACACATTTATCATGGATTGCTGCGGGTAGCTTGGTTGGACTCAAAACACCATGCAAGTTGTCGATGGCGCGCCAGTCGATAGCGCCGGCATCTGTCGATTGAGAGTCGATGCGAACCGAATACTCCCGCCCCCCAAAGAAGGTAGAGCGCACCTCGTACTCCTTTCCAACGTCGTGCGACTGGTAGATGGCCGGGACAGCGCGAACGACGTCCATGTCGATCAGATCTCCCACGACGATCTCCGATGTGTAGTTCTCCAGCACACGGTCTTTCTCGAACCATGTCATGGACCCGAAGGTCTTGAAGACAGTCCCCTGGCCACTTGCCTTGCAAGCCTCGATGAACTGCACGATCTCATCGGGATCATTGCTGATCAACGTAGGAGGAATCTTGAAGCCCAAGCCATAGGCGTGCTGCAGTTGCTGAATTTTGCTTTCGCCATTCAAGCGAGAGGCCGGCGAATGAATCCATCGGGCCGAGGCCGACAATGGTGACCAGAAAAATCCAAAAAACGCAGCGTTGTCCACAGCGGCGAACTTTCGGTCATCGGCATGCATCCATTCTGGCAGCGCGATGTTGCCGATGCGACGCAGCCAAACCACATCGAAGTCCGATGGCCCATAGTTCCTACCGCACACACTCCACCTGATCTCGCGCTCTCCAAGCTCAATGCTGGCCACTCTCTCGCCGGCCAGTTTGGGTTCGCTCCAAATGACACAGTTGTGCCCACACATCTCCATCGCCGCCGCAACAGCCAGCGCATGAGAGTCATCTGCGTAGGAGATGATGAGGAGGTTGATGCCGCTTTCTTTGCTCATATCCATGTGCCAGTGCTGGGACAGGGAGGGTCCAGCGAACTGGACCCTCCGACAATCATGCTTTAGCGACGCATCAGTAATCGCAGCGCGTTTGGCCCGTGCCACCGCCACCGGTACCCGTGCTGACCTTGCTGCGGTTCTTCTTCGGGCAGTTGCCATCATCGTCGTCGTCGCCACCGGAGACCTGTGAGATCTCCTGGTTGCTCAGTTCGCGCGCATGCACGTAACCCATCACCCGCTTGTTGTTGTCGTCATTCTGCATTTTTCTGCTCCTTATGAAAAAACACATGTTGGCAGCGAAGGCCGCGCTGCCGTCGGCATCCAGGATGGTTCACCCTGAAATCTCTGTGGGTCGGTGACGTACCGCATCCAGCTTCAATCCGCCTTCGCCCAGGCGGTCGCTGATGACGCAGCCCCCACGCAGGACCACCACTCGATCCGCGCTGGCGATTGTGTCGGGCCTGTGCGCGATGATGATTTTGGTGATGTCCAAACGCGCGATCTCGCTGTTGATGCGGCGTTCGCAGTCCATGTCCAGATGACTGGTGGCCTCGTCCAGAACGAGAATCTGCGGCTTCTTGTAGAGCGCTCTCGCGAGCAGGATTCTCTGCTTCTGACCGCCGGACAGCGACGACCCCATGTCGCCCACGAACGACTCGTAGCCCATCGGCATGGCTTCGATTTCCCCGTCAATCTGGGCCAGGCGGGCTGCGGCAACGATGTCGTCGAGGTGCGCTGCTTCCTCGAAGAAAGAGATGTTGTCGGCTATCGACCCCGCGAAGAGCGCGTCGTCCTGCATCACGGTGCCGATCAAACTGCGGTACGCATTCAATCCGTGGTGGCGAATGTCCACGCCATTGATCTCAACCCGTCCGCTGGTCGGCTCCAGTAGCCCGAGCATTACCTTTGCCAGGGTGCTTTTACCGCAGCCGCTGGCACCGACGATGCACAAGGAAGCCCCGGCCTCGACTTCCAGATCTACCTCGTTCAGTACCAGAGGCTCACCCTCGGCATAGCGGAAACAGACACCCCGGATCGACAGGTTCGGCCGGACGATCCTTTCTCCACTCCGCGCTGTAGCCGTGCTCCGCTCCGGCAACGCCTGGGCAATGTCCGCGATCCGCTCACCATGGAGGCGTAGCATCCTCAGTTCGACCAGCTTGTCGACCAAGCCGCCCATCTTCGCGGAAAACTGGTCGGCGTAAGCGACGAACGCTACCACCATTCCCGCACTGAATCGCCCTTGCATCGTTAGATATGCACCGAGCGCGATCAGCGATGCACGCAGTAGGCCGAAAAGGCATTGGTTCAGCACACCGAACGACAGTGCAATGCGCTGAACCACCACGTCGCGGCTCACCATTTCTAGGGTGGCATTTGCGAGACGCGCGCTGCGGTCGGCCTGCTTGTTAGCAAGCTTGATGGCCTGTACCCCACGGACAGACTCCATCAGTACGCTCTGCTGCTTCGCCCCATACACCAGTTGCTCCTCGGTCGTGCGCCAGAGGGTTCGGTACATCGCACAGCGAAGCAGCACGTAAACGGCGAACACTCCCAACACGCAGCCGGTGAGCGGCAAGCTGTAAACGCACAGAATCACCAGCGCGAGTATTCCCATCGCACCGTCCAGCAAGGCTTCGACAAAACTACCCGTGAGTGTGGCCTGGATGGAGTGGATCGATGAGAACCGGGAGACGACGTCCCCCATGTGGCGCTTCTCGAAATATTCCAGTGGCAACTTCATGAGGTGACTGAAGAGGTTGCTGGTCCACTGCGCGCTCAAGGATGCACCGAGCCAGCTCAGCAGCCATGCCCGCGCTAGCGTCAGACCGGCTTGGATCGCGATAACCAGCATGAAACCCAGCGTCATCACCAGAAGCAGATTGTGATCGGAACCCACGAGCACTTGGTCCAGCACCCATTGCATCTGGAATGGAAGGGTGAGGGCCAGCACCTCGATGCCCATGGCGAGACCCAAGACCTGAGCGAGCGAGCGCTTCCAGCCCGAGACGCGACCTGTAAGACTTCTTAGCGGCACGGGTTTCTTGCGCTTCGTGGTCTCAAAGTCCTCGCCTGGGATCAGCTCCAGCAGGATGCCGGTGAAGTATTTCCCGGCCTCCTCCATTCCCATACGCAACTTGCCGCGCGCTGGGTCATGGATCTCCACACCCTTGGACGTCACCCTGCTCAGCACAACGAAGTGATTGAGATTCCAATGCAGGATGCACGGAGTGACAGCATCACGCAGATACTGCATGTCCGCACGCAGCGCCCGCGTCGCCAAGCCCAGCGAATGGGCGATATGAATCACGCGGGACAGCGTCGCGCCCTTGA